>CAKPJE010000024.1 GCA_934162555.1 uncultured Bacilli bacterium
ATATATCATATTGGGCAGGTCAAAAGAAAAAGGTATATGGTTATCTAATAGATAGTGGATTAACAGTATCTGAAACAGATAGTAGTACAAGTACAACTACTGAAAAGAAATTATATAATTTATATATAGTAAGTGAAGTACCAATATTTGCCCCATCCAATTGTGCTTCTATATTTTATAACTTTAAAAAATTAATACAAATCAATTTTAATAATAATTTTAATACATCGAAAGTAACATTTATGTATAGGATGTTTGGTAGTCAGTTTTATAATAGTTCATCCTTAACAAATTTAGATTTAAGTAGCTTTAATACATCAAGTGTAACAAATATGGAATATATGTTTTATAATTGTTCATCATTGACAAGCTTGGATTTAAGTAATTTTAACACCTCAAATGTAACTAATATGCAATCTATGTTTTCTGGTTGTTCATCATTAACAAGTTTAGACTTGAGTGCTTTTAATACATCAAAAGTAACAGATATGTATTGTATGTTTCAAAATTGTTCATCCTTAACAAGTCTAGATTTAAGTAGCTTTGACACCTCAAAAGTAACAAAAATGCAAGGTATGTTTGGTGGTTGTTCGTCTTTAACAAGTTTGGATTTAAGTAATTTTAACACATCGAATGTAACAAGCATGAGTGCTATGTTTTCTTCTTGTTCATCTTTAACAAGTTTAGATATAGGCAGCTTTAATACCTCAAAAGTAACAGATATGAGTAGAATGTTTTATGGTTGTTCGTTACTAACAAATCTGGATTTAAGTAGTTTTAATACATCATCCGTAACGAAATATAGTGATTATAGTCAAGCATCAAATGGTATGTTTTATAATTGCTCTAAACTTACAACAACAATTAATATAATGAATGCAAATGTAACAGATTACACAGGTATGTTTAGTGGAGCCGCAATAGATCCTAATGCCAAAATAACAGTCAATTATATTGCCGATGCCTCTACATTAGTAGATAACATGATTGCAACCAAATCATCTAACAGTAATGTCGTAAAAGGAAGTCAAATATAAATCAAAGATAGAATAAAACCTATCTTTTTTTTACAAAAAATGATATACTTATCTTATAGATAGTAGGTGGTAAGATGAAGAAAAAATTGACAAAACAAAAAATAAGAATCCTCGTAATAACATTTTCTTTATTTCTATTCACTTTAGGACTAACAACCTACTTCATAACTTACGGTGATTTAATAGGTCAATTCGATGATGATGAAGATTATATAAAAAGTCAAATAAAAGATAATAAAGTAATAGTAAACGAACTAGAAAGTGATTACTATTACTATAAAAGTTTAAACTATACAGATAATAATGGAACAATCCCAACAACCGAAAATAAAAACATCTATAACGAAAATAATTTAGTCCAAACAAAAATAATCTATGACAGTATAGACGGAACAAATAAAGGTTACGTATCATTAACAGAAAGACAAGATACATATATATACTTCAAAATGTATCCCATAAATGATAACGGAACACAAGATAAAACAGATGATTACATCTTAATAGAATTAATAGATAACCCATTCACAGATAGACCAGAAGATAAAGGATTTAATGGATGGTATACAAACTATAACGGAACAAAATTATCACTAGACACATCTTACTATGAAAGATATGCTAAAGTACCAGTAACATATGAAAATGATAAACCCCAAAAAATAGAACTAACATTTCATGCCAAATGGACAAATGCAAAAGTAGAATTTATTAATAGCAATTTTAACACAGCCATAACCAAACTAAACACCAAAGAAATGCACCAATTAGAAACAATAAAAATAGTATACGGCGAAGTTGATATGACCGGCTATTTCTATCAAGTAACCATAAATAGAGGTGCAAGTCAAAATGGCTTATATGATAGTAACGGAAATGTCCAAACAGGAACATGTAACCCATGGTGGGGAAGAACATGTACCCTTTATCAAAAAATTGAAAATGAAAATTTTGATGAAGGAAAAACCTATTATGAATTAGTTTCCTCTGGAAGATATGACCAAATGCAAGAAGTTGATAATTCAACAATAACAAAACCAATAATATCAGAAGGACCAGATGAAGCCTTAATAGGATCAAACATGACAACCTATTTTAAAGAAGTTTCATTAACATACGGAAACTCATTAATAGGTTATTACTCAAGTAATGGTACCCTAATGAAATCAGGGACATGTACCAGTAATATATGTACTTATTACGAACTATTAAACTACTATAAAGATGATGGAACAGAACAAATCTTCGATGAAAATACAGATTACTATTTTCTAGCAACCCGTGATACAAATATACTAGTCCTAAATTCAAGCATATCAGGATCATGGAACAATAACGGAACATATCCATTTACAATAACAAGCTTACATAACGGAACTAGATACAATGTAACATGGAATGCCAATACAGCAATAAATTGTTACGGAGATACAAACATCGAAAACGTAACACTATATTACGGTCAAACCATTAATGACGTTTATAATCCACCATCATCAACCAGAACAGCAGGAGCTTTATTTGGAAATTACAACAACGTAAAAATAGGTCGCGGATTAGCCCAAAACGGAAATTATCCAAGCTTAAGATCAGTAGTAGCAGGTAATGCATCAAATATAGGAAGTAATAATAACCCAAGAAAATATAAATTTATTTTAGAAAGTGGTATATATAACTCAATATCATTAACAGCCGGAGGTATCTTAAATAGTGGGTGGGGTTCATCTCAACCAAACGTTTACATAAAAAACAAAAGTATCTACGGAAATGATTATGATAAAGCAACAGGAAACAATACAAATCTAGATATCTATTTCTGTGCATCTGGAAGTTGGGGCGGAAATATATACGCAACAACAAATACAAGAACATCGACCGATATATCATTAGATTTAATTGTCAAATCAGGAACATTCGGAAGCAGTAAAGATGACTTAAGTACAGGAATATATGTAGGTGGAAGATATGGCGGAAACCATTATTCGTCACGAAGAGGAAAAATAGAAGGCGGATATATATATAACCTAATAGGCGGTCCATTAACTGGATCAACTAGAGGAAATGTAAACGATATCTATATCTATATGACAGGTGGAACTGTTGATATGATAACAGGCGGAGCCGGAACAACTGCAACTTATGGAAATAGAATAGTATCTGTAACCGGAGGCAAAGTCAATTATAGTGTATTTGGTGGATCAAACGGAGCAACCGGTACAAATGGAGACGGTACACTAAACGGTACAACATATATATATATTGGCGGAAAAGCCCAAATTGGTGATGAAAATCTAATAAATACAAATTCAACTTTATATGGAGCTGAATCTGGAAGTGTTTTTGGAATTGGAAATGGTAGAACCGAATATGAAACAATTGGATCTTGTGATAACTCTATAATCATAATTGATGATAAAGCAACAATTAAAAGAAATATTTATGGTGGCGGTAACTATGGTGCAACTGGCATATCATCGCAAACAAATACATCATATACCCAAATAATCATTAACAATGGTTTTATAGAAGGATCAGTATATGGTGGCGGTAACAAAAATGGAAGTGGTTCATCAAGTAAAACAGCAACTATCAATATTACAATGAATAAAGGAAATATTCTAGGCAGTTTATACGGCGGAAGTAATGAAAAAGGAATCATTTATGGAAGCGTTAATATAAACGTTAATGGCGGAGAAGTAACAAACTCTGTCTACGGCGGTGGAAGAGGCGGATATACAAATTCATCAAATCCGGGAACCTTTGTTCGTGATAATGTTAAAGTTGTAATAGGCGATAAAAACACAAATATAACACCAATAATAAACGGAAGTGTTTATGGAGGAAGTGCTTTTGGAACAGTAAATGGAGCATCTAGTTCAACAAGTGTTTCCTCATCAAAAGTAGAAGTAATCGTAAATAAAGGCGTTATAGGAAATGTCTTTGGTGGTGGTGAAGGAAACGAAACATTCACGCCAGGAGTATTAGGCGATATTGAAGTAACCATAAATGGTGGCAATATAACAAATACCTTTGGTGGAAATGATAAAAGTGGTAAACCAAATGGTAACATAACCGTAACCATAAATGATGGAACAATAACAAATGTCTATGGTGGTGGAAATGAAACATCAGCAAATACCACAAATGTATATCTAAATGGTGGTACAACAACCAAAATATTTGGAGGTTCAAATAATAGCGGTGATGTAACAACAAGTAATGTAAAAACAACAGGGGGAACATGTGATAGTCTATATGGAGGCAATAATCAAGGAGGAACAACCGGTACAACAAATGTTTTAATTGAAGGTGGCTCTATTAACTTTGTTTATGGAGGTGGCGAAAAAACATCCGTAAATACAAGTACAAATGTCAAAATTAAATCCAATGTTAATACAGTATTTGGGGGATCAAACCTTGAAGGAAATATACCTGAATCCAATATAGAAGTAGAAAATGCTAAAGTTGAAAATGTTTATGGTGGTAATAATCAAGGAGGAAAAACAACAACTAGTAATATAGACATAAATGGATTATACATAGAAAATGTCTATGGAGGTGGCCTAAAAGCTGAAACAACAACCACAAATATAAATTTGAATTCTGGTTTAATAAAAAATGCCTTTGGTGGTGGAAATGAAGCAGGAGCAACTACAACAAATATAAATCTAAAAGATGCAACAATAATAAATTTATATGGAGGCTCAAATGCTAGTGGAACAGTAACAACTAGTAAAATAAAAAATATAGCATCCAATAATTCAAATAATTTATATGCTGAATTTGAAATAAACAAATCAACTATAAATCAAATAGGATCAACAGATCATAAAGCAAGTGAAAAAATAAAAACAAAAATAACTAATAATACAGGTGTTAATATAACAACATGGGATATCTATATAATAACAAGTCCAAGTATATTTGATTCTAACTGGAGTGGAACAAAAGTTGACTATGAAAACAATATATACCATGCTGATGAAACAAGCCAGTGGTATGGTACAAATCCATTAAACAATAATGGAACTCATGAATTTGAATTTAACATTCACTCCTATGATGAATATGAAAACTTTAAAATATATGGCTATGCATTAGTAGGACAAGATGCAAATGGAAATAAATATACATCAAGCTTAAAAGTAGATAAACTATATGGTGGAAACAATTTAGGTGGAAATACCATAAATGCTAATATAGAATTAACAAGAGGAAATATAAATACTCTATTTGGTGGGGGCAAAAAAGCAGAAACAACATCAGCAAATACCAATATATCAAATGTAACCATAAATGAAGCTATCTATGGTGGTGGCGATGAAGCTAAAGTAGATAACGTTATCATCAACATAAATTCATCAGTAGTAGGAACAAATAATACAGGCGCTATCTATGGAGGCGGAAATGCTGCAGAAGTAACAACTAGTTTAGAATTAAATGTTGACAAAACTAAAGTAAATGGAAGTATTTATGGTGGCGGAAACGCTGGTGAAGTAAAAGTAGAAGCCAAAACAACGATAACAGAAAGTAATATAACTGATAACATATTTGGTGGTGGAAACAAAGCTCCAGTAAAAAATGTTAATTTAACAGTTTCAAATAACACAACAGTAGAAAAAAACATTTACGCTGGGGGAAATCTAGGCGAAGTAAAAGAAGGAACAATAAGTAAAATTGAAAACACTACCGTAACAGAAAGTATTTTCGGCGGTGGAAATAAAGCAACCGTAACAAAAGATGCTATTTTAGAAATAAACAATGTAACATCTAAAAATATCTACGGTGGAGGAGATGCCGCAGGCTTAAACGGAAATGCAAATATTAACATAACAGAAAGTAATATAACAAATGTTTATGGAGGCGGAAATGGTGAAAATTCATTAATCGAAGGAGATACAACAGGTGAACAAAACCCTGCAAAAGTATATGGAAACACAAATCTAAAAACCGATGATAAAACAACTATAAAAACTGTCTATGGTGGTGGAAATGCTGCCATTGTTGAAGGAAACACAAATGTATATATATCAGGAACAACAATAACAAACTCCGTTTATGCAGGGGGAAATGGAATAACAGCAGTTGTTTATGGTAATACAAATTTAGACATAGATAATAATGCCCAAATAACAAATCATGTCTTTGGTGGTGGAAATGCTGCCGCAACCGGAAAAGAAGAAATAAATACATCCCAAGGAATAGTAAATATAGTAGGCGCTAAAATAGGTGGAAATGTTTATGGAGGAGCAAATACATCAAGACTATATGGAGAAACAACTGTTAATATTGGAATAAATGTAAGCAGTAACCAAAATTTAATAAAAACAGACATAGAAATAAATGGAACTGTATTTGGTGGAGGAGAAGCAAATGCTTCTGGTAGCGAAGAATATGACTACTCATTTATAAGTGTAACAAAAGGAATTCAAATAAATATAAATGCTAAAGACCATGATAAATTTGATATTAAAGGATCAATATTTGGAAGTGGTAATGCTTCATCAACAACAGGTTATAGTTATATATACATAACAAATTATGGAACTAAAAATGATATAAAAGAAAATATATCAATTCAAAGAGCAGATACAGTAACACTAAATAATTCATTCATAGAGTTAAAAGGAGCTACTGATAGAACAAATGAATACTCAACAGTTCTATTCTCATTAAGTAGAATAGATGAATTAAAACTAGTAAATAATACATCAATTTATTTGCAAAACGGTGCCAATTTAGTAAAGAAATTCACAAGTTTAACTGAAAATAACGAAAAATCAACCGTTACAATAAATGGAAATGAATTTACAAGAAATACAAATAACCGCATATACATGTTAGAAGGAAAAAATCTAAACATAGCAACAAATGAAAATATAACAGCTTTCGGTGAAGTATCAGGAATGACCTTCTTCGGAATGTATTTAAAAAGTAGAACCGGGGAAATAGTAACAGCACTATATTCCGACTTCCTACCAACTGATAATGTATCTACAGGAGATATCTATTATTTTACAAAAGGAAGTTATGTACTAGGATTACACAAAAATAATCATGACATAAAAATAGATGGATTTTATACAAACTATGGAAATGAAGAAGGAACAGGTATTAAAATAGACTATATTGAACCAACCCCTGAATCAGCAACATTTTATATGTGGTCAATTGGTGAAAAAGTAGATTCATATGAAATAACTTTAACAGCATCAAAATATTCAACATTAGGTGCCTATGAATTATCACTATTAAATCATGCATCAGCAAATACAACCTTTACTATACTAGGAGCTAACTATGCAGGACTTGAACAAAATATTAGCTTAGTAGATTATAGTGAAATACCACGTATTGCACAAACAACAGAAAAAGCAAATACAATCTTTGGTTTAAATATGAAATCAGGTCAAAATGGTTGGATAACAAAAGGAAGTACCGACTTTATAAGTGAAAATTCATCAGTAAGTGGAACAATAGATTATAAAAGGGAAAATTCAAGTGGAGCTCCAAGTTTAGTATTCTATTTCTATCATTCAAAAAATATAACTGAAACTAAAAACCTTGGAGCAGTTACAATTTCCCTAGTAGCGATCACACCAATAGATGATTTAAACAATGAAGTAAAAAGAATTAACATAAATGTTAATTTAAATACAGCATTATATAACACAAATGACTATGAAGGAACAATCACACCAGGTAAAAAATATGAAATGTTTGCAACCACTTCAACAAATATAACATCAAAAAGTAGTTTCAGTACATACTATTCATTATATATGGAATCAAGTGTTTCTCCATACAAAACAGGTTATCATAGAAGTGTAGTATCAACATATCTTTACCCTGTAAATACTGAAATAACAATGATAGATTTTCATGTATCTGGTAAACCAATATATTACTATTATGTAGTAAATGAAACAGATTACATAAATCAAAAAGCAGAATATGATACATATGGTGAAGTATCATATGATTTATCAAAATTTATCAAAATGGGAAGTACAAATGAAGATAACCATTATGATGATGAAAAAGCTAATATAAATTACTATGCTAATGGTATAGCTGAAGAAGAATTTATCTTCATGGTTGACTTTAAAGATGTCAATATTACATCTGATGTCTTAGAAAAATCTTTACTAATTGAATTAAGAAATGCTGATAACCAAACTTTAATAAGTGTCCTAGGTATTGAGCAAGCAACTCTTTTATATAACATCTATACAAATAAAGATGCAACAATCGAACTAAATGGTACTATTTCAAATAATACAATCTATCGTGGTGAAAGTGATAATTTAAATTTAGATATTAAATTCACACAAGAAAAACTAAATTCAAATACAATCTATGATACAAACTATGATGATCAAAAATTAGGTATTAAAATATCTATCTATGATAAAAATAATAACCTTTTAAATAATTCAAGTTTAATGGGTGTTAATTATACTTATGATGGAATGACTTACTATCCAAGATATGATGGAACAGTAAGAATAAATCTAGCCGAAAGAATAGCGAACCTAGCACCAAAAATAAAAATAAATACAGCAAACAGTAACTTAGCAACCGGTGAATATAAAATAGTTATAGAATCATTTGGTTCAGCAGATGGAATTTATTATGGATTAGAAACATCAGATAGACTAGAATTAAGTTTAAATATAATAGATAATATATATGGATTAAAAGTAACAGCAACGAGTACAATATTTGTTCAAAAAGAAACAGGTTATGTATTAAATGAAAATAATACATTCCCATTTAAAGTTGAATATTCCTCTGGACTTGAAAATCCAAATACAAGAATTAAATTAGCGCGAAGAAATTATGATACAATATATACAAATGAATATATAGATGTTGATTTAATGGATTATGTAACAAATACATTTGAAAAGAAAAAAACAAATGAATATTTACTATCATCTAATCCAACATCAAGTATTGATTATTACATTAATTTTAAAGAAAATTTAGTGTCAGGAACATACAAAATCATAATAAGCTTGTATGATGGCAATAATTATATAGGTGAAGTATACCAATACATAATAATCAAATAGGAGGTAAAAATGACTAGAAAAGAAATAGAAGAATTAACCGATGAAGAAATAATAGATTTATATAAAACATTAGATAATATCATAAAAGAACTCGAAAAAGAAGTAGAAGGTGATAATAATGATAACTGAATTTAAAGAAAACATAAAAGTTCAAATGGAAGTGCTAAATGCACTTCCTAGGAACAATAAAAAAAATGAAAAAATTTATATCACCAAGGTAATGGAAGTATTAGATAAGTATAAAGAAATAAAAAAAATAACCGAAAGTGAAATAATAAAAAGAAAAAATAGGTATGAATCATTAGAAAAAAACACTAAAATTGATGCTTTAACAACTAAGATAAATTCTATAAAACAATTACTTCCGTTGATTAATCCATATGGTTCTTCTTATGAAAAAAGTAATTTAGATAAAGTTTTATATGAACTAGGACATTTTTACGAAAATGATTTAGAAAAAGTAAACGAAGATATAAAAAAAACTATTCAAATATTTGAAACAGTTGGTGTACTACTAGATATAGACGATTTTAACTATAGTTTTTATAGTAAAAAATATATGACCAAATTCTTAGAAAATAAAACTCAAGAATTAAAACAATATTTTGAAGAACTATATTGGAAATGTCCAGATATAATTACTCATATAACCCTAAATTTTAAATATTTATATTATCAAAACAAGAAAAAATTTGATTTATATTACAATACAAAAAAATTCGAATTAATCAATCTAAAAGAAGAATATGAAAACTTATATAAAGAAAAAGAAGAATTAATAAGAACTAGCGCTTTCCTATTACAACAATCATTTTTAGAAAATAAACTAAATATTAATGATTATACAATTGATAAAGTAAGCAAAGCTTATAAATCTATTGTAAGTGAAGAAAAAATTGATTTAATCAAAAATGAAGTAATAAAATTATATAATAATGTTATAGAATATAAAAATTATTTAGAATTCATCCCTATAATTGATAATATAAAAGAATTATATAAAGAAAAAGATAAATATAAAAATATTTATCTAAATAAGAAAAAAGAAATTGAAAAATTGGAAAAGAAACTATATAAAAATACAAAAACTTTATTTAAAATAACAAAAGAAAGAAAATTTGAAGTCATAAATAGTTTAGTAAACAATGAAATTATAGAATTAAAACAAAAATATAATGAATTAGAATATAATTATTTTCTTGAGCAAATAATGAATTTAGATGAAAGTACAACCATCTATGATTTATTTAATCTTGCACTTTCAAATTACAATTATTTAATGAAAAATGAAGAAATAGATATTAAAAAATTAAATAGTTTTATAACAAATCCCCGTATAAATATTTTAAAAAATATTCTTATAAATGATACAAAAGATATAAGTATGTTAATAATAGATAGATATAATTTATTTGGATTTGAATTAAAAAAAGAACAATTAGAGCAATCTAATTTGGATAATCTAATAAAAGAATTAGAAATAATATTAGGAAGTATAGAAATGGAAAAATTAGGTATAACAGAAAATAGAATAAAGTTTGTTAAAGAAACAGACCTACTACTTGCATAAGAATTTGTAATATGCTATACTTAAAAAGTGGTGAAATATGAAGAAAGTTTTAAAAATAATAGGAATAATATTTGGAGTTATATATGCTTTTTTAGCAATCGTTCTAACAATATTCTTATTGAAATACAATAAATATAATATAACAGAAATAGATGGCAATTCATTCATAATAGTGCGAGATGAAGAATTAAAACCAGATTTTCAAAAAGGTGATTTGGTTATAGTAAAAAGAAATAGTAATAAAGAAATAAACATAGGAGATAAAATTTTCTTCTATGATGCATATGAAGGTAAGGTATCTGTTAATTTAGCAACCGTTGTTAATAAAAAAGATGTATCGCGTAGAGAAACAGATTTTACAGTTGATGGGGATTATGTTGTTTTTGATGAAAATGTAATAGGTAAAGCATCAACAAGTAAAACATATGCCAAATTAGGAACAATCCTTGGTTTATTAGAATCAAGAATAGGATTCTTATTAGTAATTATATTCCCAATACTAGTATTCTTTATATATGAAGTATATGTATTTATTGGCGAGTTAAAGAGTTCAAAAGAAAATGAATAAAAAAATATTATATATAATTTTTTCTTTTTTTCTTCTCCTAACACTATATGAAATTAAAAAAACTTATGGATTATTTGAAAGTAATAATAAAATGTCAGTACAACAATCTACTGCTAAATGGAATATTTTGATAAATGGAACAAATATTAAAAGTGAAGAAAAATTTGTTGTAAATTCTGTTAATGTAGAAG
>CAKPJE010000025.1 GCA_934162555.1 uncultured Bacilli bacterium
TTTATCTATTTCATCTATTAGTATTACAGGATTAATACTACCAGATTTTTTAAGTGCCGAAACTATCCTACCAGGATTTGAACCAATATAAGTTTTTCTATGTCCCAATATTTCGGCTTCATCTGATATACCACCCAAAGAAATTTTTGCAAAATTCCTATTAATAGCATTCGCGATTGAATAAGCAAGGGAAGTTTTACCAACACCAGGTGGCCCAACAAAACAAATAATTGGACTTTTTAAATTTTCTTTCTTCTGTTTAACAGCTAAATATTCAATAATTCTTAATTTAACATTTTCTAATCCTGAATGAGTATCATCCAATTTTTTTCTCGCATCTGCTAGATCAAAATTGTCAATCGTTTCTTTATTCCAAGGAATATCTAATAACCAATCAATATAATTTCTAATAGTAGTTAATTCAGGAGAAGAAGAATTAGACACACTCAATTTTCTTAATTCATTTTTAAGTCTTTCTTTTATATTGATAGGAGCATCCAATAAAGCAATATCTTTTCTTAAATTTTCTATTTCAATTTCTTTATACGATAAATCACCAAGTTCTTCTTGAATAGCCTTTATTTTTTCTCTTAAAATATATTCCTTTTGGTTATTATCTAAATCTTTTCTTACCTTAGCATCTATTTCTTTTTCGATCTTAAACATTTCCTCTTCTTTATAAATATCTTCTAAGATCATTCTTGATCTAGCAATTGGATCAAGCTCAAATAAATACTCTTTTTTTCTCTCTAAAGCAACAGGTATTTGTGAAGCAATAATATCTGTCATTTTGGACAAATCTGTAATATTCATAATTAAAGACAAAACTGAATTACTAATATATGGTACCGATTTTATATAACTTTCAACTTCTTTATATAATTTTTTAATCGTTACTTCTTCTACAGATTCATCTATTTTTTTAGGTTCTATTTCTGATATTATTGATTCTATAATATCAGAACTATGATTCAAATATTCATGAACATTTGCTCTTTTAAGACCTTTTATAATTACTCTTGTTTTCCCATTAGGTAGTTCAATTTTATGTGTTATTTTAGCAATAACACCAGTTTTTGGTAAATCAGACTTATCAGGTGATTCTTCTAAAGGATTTTTCTGGTTTACAATCAATATTTCATTATCATGAAACATTTCTGATATATCTATTACATTAGAACTCGACATATTATCAAATTCTAATCTTATTTCATTATTCGGAAGTAATATTATTCCCTTAAGGATGATTACTGGTAAATTTTCTTTAATCATATTAACCTCCCTCATAGTCATTTATTATAGTATGAAAGGCTAAAAATGTCCACCGATTTTAATTAATTTCTTTATTTTTCCAATAATAGATTATCCAATTTTACTATTTCCTTACCTCTTGCTTTAATTTCCTTAATTACCATATTTAACTCTTTAATATTTTCTTCATTGACATAAATGGAAATAATATCACCATTATTTAATTTTTTACTAATATTCATTAAAGATTTATTTTTAATTATTGTTGTAGGCACAACTGTATAGGCCTTATTACGTGAACAAACTTCTAAGACTTCTTTGTCTAAATTTTCCGTATAGCAAAAATTATCATTAAACTTTTTAATAATAGTACTCATCCATATAAAGTCAGAATTTTTATAATCCATATTATAACTTAAATTACCGATTAAATGATTTGAACTCATTTTGTTTATTAAAGAATTATTCTGTTCAATAAAATCACCTGTAACAAATATATTACCCGGAACTTTATTTCGATCAAGGATTTCTAATAGATTATCTATATAATCATTATTTTTAACCAAAAATATTAAAGAAACCTCTTTTTTACTTTTATTTCCTCCTATAACAAATTTGTTTTTATTATTAAAAAGTAATTCTTTTGGTTTAATTTCTTTAATTATAAGTAAAGTTTCATTAAATAATCCCATTTTTTTCATTTTGTAGTAACTTTCAGAAGTATCTACCATTTGCCCACTAATACCTGGTATAATTGTATTATCAAGAATAACTGCTTCTTTAGGTTCAACATAATATTTATCTTGAACCTCTTTTATTTTAATCATTATTTCATCTTGTTCTTTTAAAACAGTTGCTGTTTTTTCTGTAAAAATAAAACTAAAGATAAAAAGCGCAAGTATACCAATATATTCAAATATTTTTTTCATTCTTTTCACCAATATAATGTTATGCACTATTAATTATTTTTTTCATACTATATGAATGAAAGGAGATAATATGTATCAGAATTATTATCCTGGATATAGAGGAAATGATCGCTTCATCAGTGGCGGTTTCTTAGGACCATTCATTCTAGGAGGCCTAACAGGAGGTTTGGTCGCACCTTATTTTAATGGACCAAATTATGGTCCTAGACCATACAATTATTCCTACAACAACTACTATTATCCATATTGTCCAGGACCATATTGTAGATAAAAAAATGAGAAAAAATCTCATTTTTTAAATTGTTTAGTTAATTTTTTTAAACCATTATCTTTTAATTGTCTTACTCTTTCTCTAGAAATACCACTCTCATACGATATTTCATCTAAAGTTGCTTCTTCACCAAAATATAAATAAGTAGCTTTTCTTTCTTTTGGTGTTAATAAAGAATCCATTTTATCAAGTAAATAACTATTTTCATTATATGATATTAAAGATTCTTTAACAGAAAATTTTAAATTAAGTTTTCTAATCATCTTATCAATTTCTTTACTTTTTATTCCCAAGATTGATATATATTCATCATATGTAGGATAACGATTATATTTTTTAATATATTTAAAATAACTAATCAATAACTTGCGATAATCACGATATTTTAACATTTGTCTTTCATAAAATTGAGTATTAAAACTACTAAAGAAACTATTAAAATTCGCACATTCATGTTTTCTAGCTCTTTTTATTAATAATTCATAACCTTCACTTTTTAAATCTTCAAAATCTTGTTCATTTAATATCATTTTATTTTCAGAGTATAATTTAGTCGCTAAAATATCTACATATGGCATAAATGCTATTATAAATTGTTCTATTTTATTTGAACTCCATAATTCTTCATATTCATTAAATGTTAATTTTTTCATCTAGTCTTCATTCTTTCTTTTAATTTTAATATTCCCTTTTCATTTATTTGTCTTATTCTTTCTCTAGATAGTCCATAATCTTTTTTAATTTCTTCTAAAGTTCTATTTTGTAAAGTATGAGCTGTAACAATTCCTTTTTCTTTATCACTTAAAACTTCAAATAATTCCCCATAATATATTTTATTTATAATACCATCTTCATAATTTACTTCAGAATCACAAAAAGCAAATTTTAAATGGGCACTTTCTATATAATTTTTTATATCTTGTGATCTTAAAGTTATACCACATTGTTTTAAATAGTTAATAAATTCTTCATAAGTTGGACATTTTTTATTAAAGTTCAAATATTGATAAAATAATTCTACTATTTTTTTACGTCTTCCATATTTTCTTATACTATTAACATAGTATTGTTTAAAAAATAATTGATTAAATACATTAAATTTATCAGTTGGATATTTTTTATAAATCAATAAAGCATATTCACATCCTATTTGGATTAAATCATCTAAATCCTCTTCTTTAAATAAAATTTTATTTTCTGAATATATCTTTTTGGCATAGTATTTTACATATGGTACAAAAGAAGTCATAAATTCTTCTAAACTACCATTTTTAAATATTTTATACATATCTTTTTTCATACCAACTACCCCCTACTAGCAATTGTACTATTTTTAATTTTTTTGTCAAATGGACAAGGTAAAAAAATTGTTTACAGTACTTTATTCTTAAACCTAAAGAAATCTTATTTCTAACTACATAATATTTATACTTACGTTTAAATTCTTATTTATATAGAAAAAGAAGCTATTTAGCTTCTTCTACAGCTCTAGTTTCTCGAATAACAGTTACTTTAATAGTACCTGGATATTGAAGTTCATTTTCGATTCTTTCTTTTATATCACGTGCTACTTTATAACTTCCTGAATCATCAATATCTTCTGGTTTAACAATAACTCTTATTTCACGACCAGCTTGAACAGCAAATGTTTTTTCAACTCCACTTATAGAATTGGCAATATTCTCCAAATCTTCTAGTCGTTTCAAGTAATTTTCTAAAGAATCGTTCCTAGCGCCAGGTCTTGAAGCAGACAAAGCATCTGCAACAGCCACAAGTACAGCTATTACACTTTTTGCTTCTTTATCTCCATGGTGTGATTCAATTGCATCAATAACAATATCATTTTCTTTGTATCTCTTAGCAATATCCGCACCTATTGTAACATGGCTACCTTCTACATCATGATCAATAGCTTTACCAATATCGTGAAGTAATCCTGCTCTTTTAGCAATTGCTTCATTTTCACCAATTTCACTAGCAAGTATACCTGCTAAATGGGCAACTTCAAGAGAATGTTTTAAAGCATTTTGACCATAACTAGTACGGAAATGAAGTTTACCAACTAATTCAACTAGTTCAGGATCCATTTTATTGATTCCAAGTTCAAATAAAGCACTTTCACCATATTCTCTAATTTTACTTTTCATATCTTCTGAAACTTTTTCATAAAGTTCTTCAATTCTAGAAGGATGAATTCTACCATCTTTAATTAAAGATTCAATTGTAACTCTAGCTATTTCTCTTCTTAAAGGATCAAATGATGAAACAACAATAGCTTCTGGCGTATCATCAATTATTAAATCAACGCCTGTTACAGCTTCAATTGTTCTAATATTTCTTCCTTCACGACCAATTATACGGCCTTTCATTTCTTCATTTGGTAAAGAAACAACAGTAACTGTTTGATCGCCAGCAACATCAGCAGAATATCTTTGCATACATGCTACAAGTAATGCTTTTGATTTTTTATCTGCTTCTAATTTAGCTTCGCTTTCTCTGTCTTTAATGTAAACAGCTATTTCTTTATCCATCATTTCTTCGACATTTTTTAAAACAATTTTTCTTGCTTCTTCTTTCGAATAACCAGCAATTTCTTCAAGTACTGATTCTTCTTTTTTTCTTAATTCCTCCACTTTTACTTTTTCATCTTGAATTTCTTTTTGCTTATTTATTATATTGTTTTCTTTTTCTTCTAATAAGTTTTCTCTGCTTTGCAAGCTTTGATCACGGCGATCCATATTATTTTCACGCACAATAAGCCTATCTTCAGATGCTTTAATTTCATTTTTTTTCTCTTTTATTTCTTTCTCTGCCTCTTCTTTTAATACCCTGATTTCATCTTTTCCTTCTAAAAGATAATCTTTTTTGATTTTTTCAGCATCTTTTTGGGCTTTATCAAGCATTTCGGTAATGCTTTTAGAAGTATTATTTTTTCTTATATGATTAATAATTAAAACACTAATAATACCAAATATAAGTCCTAAAATGACTAGTAAAATGGAAAGTAGTATATTATCCATAAAAACCTCCATTTAGAGTTTAACCTCCACTACCATTTTAATATTTTTTAAGGCATAAGTCAATGAAATATACAAAATGCCCAAAAATTTTACAAATTTTATAAACAAAAAGTTTAAAAAAAAAGTTATATTATAACTCTTTTTTGAATACTAATAATTTACTTAGTATATAGTTAAGTACAAGTACAACAAATTGAACAATTAATTTAGCAATGTCATTATTAAATTTTATTAGTTTAACAAATATAAACATTAAAGCCAAATCTATCAAATATGTTAATACTCTTGAACTTACAAATTTTATTGCTTCTTTCAAAGCTTCTTTATTTTTAGTTTTACTTTCAAAAACAAATATTTTATTGGTTATATAAGCAAATGCTACCGATAATATCCAAGATAAAGTATTTGCTAGTATAAAGTAAAATGTATTTTCTATATTCATTATTCTAGAGAATATAAAATATGATACTAAACTAACTAATGTTGTTAAGGCTCCTACTATAATGTAATTAAATAATTCTTTAAATTTATCATAAATAGACCATATTTTTTTTCTTAATGTTATATATATTGTAGTTATAAATATACTTATAATTGATATATAAATACCTAATTTTAATCCTTTTGGTTCATAGTCTAAAGCAATTTTGTGTGATCCTTCTTCTAAATTAATACCTATTAAGGAATCCAATATTTTAAAATATGAAATTTCTTTGCCATCAACTTTAATATTCCATCCTTCATCATAAGGAATTGTAAATAGTATCATAGAATTTTCTTCTAAACTAACATCACCATTTAAGCCAGAAGATGATAATTTATTTATATTAACTTGATTATTTTTTAATATATTGTAATGTTCTTCAAAAATATCTATATCTTCATAGTAAAAATAAATATCATCCATTATTATAGAATCATTAAATTCAAGTGTAACTTTTATATTATCTTTATGTTTTCCTAAATTTAATGTACTCCATTCATATTTAGTCAAGTAATCACTATAATATTTATCATTAATGTATACTTTTATATTCGGATAATTTATACCAATACTTTCATTAACAGGGATATATAAATATAAATCTTTATTTTTTCCTTTTATATTATAGTTTATTTTCCCAATATTATCTGTTTTATATACATTACCATCTATTTCAACATTTTCATATTCAACACTATATTGGGCTTCTTTAAATATATCTTTATCAAGTCCACTAAATGCTTTTATTATATTGTTTTGATTTATAAATGGATTGTTATTTAATTCTATATCTTTATTTTTTATTTTATATCCTAAAGATAAATAATAAGGGTTTTCATATATTTTAATATTGTTTACTTCTTTTAATAAATCATAATTTTTATATTCATTATTTGATAAAATATATTTTATTCCAAATAAACTATCTAATAGATATGTAGAATTATTATAGTACACTCTTGTTAGTAATTTTCTTTGACCTAATTTTTCAAATAATATTTCCGTATTTAAACTACTGGTAGAATCAAAATGACTTATTCCATTATAGTTAAAGATCATTGAATCATTAATTGATAACATTTTTTTATTTGTTTCTCTATCAAATGTTTTTTCCATTCTATAAAATGTATCATCATTTATAGAATTTACTACTTCTTTTATATTACTTACATAATTTTTATATTCATTCATGTATTGTTTATCAGACATTTTTAACATTGCTACATTCGCGAATACGTTTATAAATAAATCAATTATAACTAAATAATAGATTGTTTTTTTATTATTTTCCATAAAATACAAATATAGTAGTCCTAATATTATACTTATAATAATGCTTATGTTATATGTTGTCATATTGAATTTAAATCTATATAGTAAAACAAGTAAACTTAAGATTATTAATATATATTTTGCATATTTATATGTTTTTTTAGAGTATTCTGATTTATTATAAGATCTAATAGCAAGTGTTATCATGAAGAAAACAAATATGAATGCATGTCTATAATTAAAGCAGTTAGGATTTGTTAATCCATGAAATAATAAGCATAATGGTTTAAATGTAAAGGTTGTTGCTAGTACAAATAAACTTATTCCGTTTATTATTTTTTCTTTTTTTTGAATATTTTTGTTAAAGAAATATAGTATTACTAATATAAATACAAACATACTTGATGCAATCATTGGTCCACCATGCCATGTTTCATTTACACCGACAGAAGCTGTAAATGCTTTAGCGATTACATGCATGTATGATATATTAAAGCCTAAATCTATTCCATTACTCATTAACTTGCCATTCATTAAACCTAGTACTGATGGTAATAGTATGAAAGCAGATATCATGCCTGATAATAAAGATGATACCATATAATCTATTATTACTTTAAATTTATCTATTCTTTTATAGACAAATATATATTTATATATGAAATATAATACTGATGTTATGCATATTATAAATCCTATATAATAATTGAATATAATTGCTAAACTTAGTGTTAGTATATATAATAGTGGACTTCTATTTTCAAATATTTTATCTATTCCTAGTATTACTAATGGGAATAATATAATTGAATCAAACCACATTATATGATACATATAAACTATATTATATGCCATTAATCCATAACATATAGAAAATAATACTGTATTTTTTCTATATTTTTTAGACAAATAATATTCCATTGTCATAGAACATAAGCCTATTTTTATAATCATTAGTATTGTTATTAATATTTTCATGTTTTCTGGTTTAAAAAATATTACTAATATATTAAATACACTCATTAAATAGTATCCTATTAATGGTATCATATTTTGTCCTAATGTACTAGAAAAGGTGTATTTAAAATTGTTTTGACCTAATAAGATAGTTCTTAAATAACTTAAAAAAGTTACATATTGGGTATTTGAATCTATAACTACCATACTTCTATTACCGAATGGGAATATACCTAATAATATGAATGATAATAGAATTATACCAATAGTTATTCCAAATGCTTTAAATAAATTCTTTTTCATAAATCCTCCAATATGATTATACAACAAGAATAAAATAATTACAATAAAAAGGAGATTAACTCATGTGTGTATGATTATTCTATGATAATGTCTTAAGTTATTACTTTTTAACTTTAAAATATTTATGACTTTCTATTATACAATTTATAATATTAATTCCCTGATAATACATATGGATCATTTTCTGTTCCAGATCCTGATACTATTTTAACATTTGCATTTAGATTGATGACAGGGCGGGCACCTAGCCACGACGTCGAGCGAGTATCGGTAAGAGCCCCAGAGGGAGTCAAAGACGACACAGCCGAAACCGCTCTAGTCGTGTTGAAGTACGACGGGGAGGACGTCCAATTGTAATACCCATTATATAAATAATACTTTGAGTTCATTACATCATACATTCCACCAGCTAGTACTACTTCATCAGCTGTCATTAAACCAACTGGATAATTAAGTGCATTATTACCATAACCATTTGTTCCTTTTATATTGCTTAAAGCATTTGTTTTAAGTGTAAACTTATCATTATTATTCTTACATATCAATGTTGGTTCGTGTGATGTCATCATTCTGTAAGAAGGATCATAAAAAGTTGTTTTATTTAACGTATAGCCATCTCCTATACTCCAGGATTTTTGACTTATACTTCGATCATTACAAAATATTTGATTTACAAGATAACCTTCTAAGTTTTTATCATATATATTAGTTTTATACCAATTATCAAGTGTTATTTTCATTTCCGAATCCTTTATATTTGATGTTGCACTTTCATAACTTTTAGAAAATAATCCATGATATTGTATTACCGCTCTATTAGTATATGGTATATATGATGTTACTCCATTTGTTGTTTTCGAATATGCTGGCACACCTTTTATTTCACTTGCTATTTGACAAGTTACTTGGTTATTTGAAAAAGTACCATAATCAAAACACGTGTATTTATAATCACTTGTATACTTCCAAATAGACACAGTTGAACTGCTATCTGTCTTATCATAGTTTTCATATAATTCTGGCCAGGCTTTATATACACAATCGGTTCCAACATTACAAGTTATTGTACAAGTTTTAGTAGTACTATTACAAGTTGGGGCATTCTTTGAAAAATAATATTTAATTCCTGCATTCATATTTGTAAATGTATTATACCCACTTAACTTACTTGGATTTGTATTTGGGTATGATGCATATTCTAAGTCATCATCATTATACATATATCCCACATATGTTGAACCTAAAAATTTATCGTTTATTGGGCTTGTTTTTATATATGTTCCAGTACCTGTATGATTATCTTTTGTTCCTGAATAAATTAGTCTTATACTTCCATCACCATTTATTCTTAAGATTCGCCAGTAAAATCCACCAAAGCTTACCCAGTTACTATTTACTTCACCTCTAAAGTAATAACTTTTGGTATTATTTTCATCTTCAATAGAATAGAGACCAGCTTTTGATGAATAATCTTCATTTAAATTAAATGTATATTTATCATAATCAGTTATAACTATTTTATTATTGACTTCTTCATAAGCATATATCTTGTATACTGTCGTGCATGTAGCTAAATCCCAAGTATAAAGACATGTATAACCTCCATTATTCTTTATTTCTTCTATAGTACCTACTTTTCTATCGGTTAATGTTCTATAACCTGTTACATTACTGAATGTTATTGGATTTGTTGTATAGTAATACATTATATTTGATGTATTATTTGTATTATAGTTTTTGTCTGTTATATGATAACTATTATTTTCTGTATATGTTAAATAGGGTTCAACTTTAGTAAAATCAGCAACTTTACTTTCTATATTATTTCTAGCATTTTCTAAACTTTTTTCTTTTCTAAAATTAGGATAATCAGTTGCAATTAAACATTCACCTAAGTTAGTTATTTCACTATATCTTAAACAAAATGATGTTAGATTTGTTATTGTTACATTATCTATTATATTATGTAATTTTAAGATACCATTTTCATATGTATAATGAGTATCTAATGATAAATCATTATTTCCTTGTTTTAGTTTTAATGATGTATAATTATATTTACTCAAATCAATACTTAATTCTTCATCTTTATCTATTACACTTGGGTATATAACTGAATTATCAAATCCTATATAATTTATAGCATATTCTGTATTCTTTGCTTGTTTTCCATTTATATCTAAACCTATACTAAATGTTTTACCTTGATAATCTATATCATGTATATTATCATTTCCACTATCATATGGCCATTCCCAGTATATTGTATATTCTTTTTCTTCTTCTAAATCTAATATACCATTTAAACTTAAATCAGTTATATCTATTTTATCTATCTTTTCACTATCTAAATAAAACTTCATAT
>CAKPJE010000026.1 GCA_934162555.1 uncultured Bacilli bacterium
GTTCTATTTTTGTTTTATCCTTAGTATCGCGACCGAATAAAATATAGCCTCCAATGTGATAATTATTTATGGGTTCAAGTTTTTCTTTTTCGGGTATTCTTACTAATAGTAATTGACCAACTTTTTCTTCAATCTTCATATTTTTTAATTTTTCTAAGGCTTCTTTTTCATATTTTTTAAATAAACTATTATTTATAAAATTAAAGTTTGAAATTTTTTTTATTTTTTTAATTTCAATATTTTGTATATTCAAGAAGTTACTTAATTTTTTCTTATAAGATAATTCAATATTATCATTTAAATTATAATTAAAATCATTATTTTTGTTAAATTTATAAATATAGCCATTATTTGTAAGTAGTGTAAATGAAGTAGAACCTATATTTATAATGTTTCCTTCTATTTTTTGTTCTTTTATTAAAACAAGTGACAGCATACTGATTATTAATAATATTATTTTTTTCATTAGTGCCTCCTTTATAATTATACTTTATTTATGTTTAATTTGTAAATAATATAATATAATTTAATATGAATAATGTTGATGAACAAATTAAAAGGTTAAATTTTGAGGATTTTTTATTAGTAGTTTTTATTTGTTTGAGTATTTTAAATATTATTGGTGATAGTTATGAAAAAGAGTATTTGAAAACACGTAATGTATATTTTAAGGGAAGTGCGAATAAAATTTTTGATTTTACTTTGAGTATTACAATTATAATTTATTTATATTTTGTTGTTAGAAATTATTATTCTTATAAAGGCGTAACGGATGATAAAAAGGAATTATATAGTATAAAACTTTTTGGTAGTATTTTAATAATTGTTGGCGCGATTTGTTTATTTTATTTTCAGAAGAAACAAAATTCATTTATAGGTATTCCTGCTATATAGATTATTGATATATGTTAATAAAATAACATATAATAATTTATAGACAAATGTAATTTTTTTGTTATAATTTATATGTAATGCGATTCTGATATATTTGGTATGTCGGAGGAAAGAGAGGGCTTATGCTCTTTTTTCGTGGTTAATTTTATGATTGATGGTAATAAATATTAATAAGTACTATTTTTATTATTTGATATTGTACTAAAAATGAAAGTGAAATAAATTACTAATCAACATATATTTTTCTTTATTTTTTTTTTATTTTGTTGTATAATAATTTTAGAAAATAGGTGATTAATGTGATAGTTAGAAAACCATATGCATTTTTTATAAAACATTTTAGACTTTTTCATATTATCTTTTTGATATTTACTTTTATGATTATAGTAAGTAATATAGGTTTGTTTGAATTTTTTGATGATTATATAAATGCTAATCCTACTATAGTAAGTTCTTATATTACAGAAACAGCACATGCTAGTATTTTGTGGCCAATACTATTATTAGTTGGTTTATTTGTTGTAATGGGTGTATTAATATATAAGAAAAAAAGTATTAAATTATATATTGCTGAAATAATTACATATTCATTGTTATTAGTTTTGTTTATATATTCTAATAATTTAATGGTTCAAATGACTAAATATATAGTTGATATAAGAAAAATTAAAGCAGTTCATGATTTTTTATTTGCACTATGTTTAGTTCAACCAATTATGATGGCTTTACTCTTTACTCGTGCTACGGGGTTTGATATAAAAAGATTTGATTTTGCTAGTGATTATGCTAAATTACAAACTGAAGAAACTGATAGAGAAGAAGTAGAATTAAATTTAGAATTTGACTATAATACTGTAAAAACTAAATTGAATAAATTTATGAGATATACAAAATACTTTTATTTGGAAAATAAAATACTATGCTTTGTTATTGTAATTTCTGTAATTGGTTTAATATTTGGGACAACTTATGCTTATGTAAAAAATAACGAATATGTTAATGTAAAAAATAATGTTGTTAATGCCTCAAAATATACTGTTACTTATGGTAAAGCTTATGTTGAAAATAGGAATATTAGTGGTGATTTAATAAATGGCGATAATTTTATAATTTTGCAAGCTAATATTAAAATAAAGGGAATGAAAAAAAACACATTTAATACTTCTAACTTATTGCTATTTATAAATCAAAGTGCTTATACACCTTTAAAACAATACAATCAATATTTTACTGATTTTGGAAATGGTTATGATGATAGTGTGATAGAATCAAGTGGAGATTATTATTTTGTTTATCAAGTACCTTCAAATGTTTATTTGGATGATATAAAACTTGTTTATACAGATGTTGCTAAAAAATATGAAAAGAAACTTGAATATATTGATTTAAGAAATGATAATTTTAAAGGTTCTTATACTATAAATGAAGATGCCTTAATTAAAACTTCATTTATGGGAGATGTTAATTTAAAAATCAATGAATTTAGTGTAAAAGAAAAATTTTTGAATCCATATATATTTAAAGCTTATAAAACTTATTATACAAGTAATTATTATGTAAGTCCTAGTATATCTGGTAATTATGATAAAAGTGTTATAAGATTTATAAGTAATGATTGCAATTTTATAGAAAAATATGGTAGTATATATTATGATGATAATAAATCAGTAGTGCCTTTAAAGAAAATTGATCCTTTAAGAAATGATGATTATTGTTATTTTGAAACTGATAAAAGAGTAATGAATGCTTCTAATATTTACTTAAAGTTGTCTGTTAGAGGAAATGTATATAAATATTATTTAAAATAGTATTTTATTCTTTTAAATAATATGTTATAATGTTAAGGAGGAAATGGGATGAAAAAATATTTGTTTATTCTACTTAGTCTAATTTTCTTACCCAATATATATGCTTGTGATTATTCTATAAAATCTGAACTTAAAAGTTTAGCAAATAATATTAATTTTGATTTAGAATATCAAATTATTAATGATAGTCCCACTTTTAAGATTTCAATTACAGGTATTAATAGTAAAGTATATGTAATAGATGAAAATGGTAATAAATATTATGAAGATACGGTTATCGATAATTTATCAGAAGGTATGAAGTATAAATTTTATGTACGAGGTACAGTTTATGATTTTTGTGGTTTTGGTGACTTAAATACTAAAACTATTAATACTCCATTTTATAATAGATATTATAATGATAAATTATGTGATAATCATAAAAATGATGATATATGTTATAGGTGGAATAATGTTAGTATGAGTTATGATGATTTTAAAAAGAAGATAAGTTCTTTAGAAATTGTTGAACCTATTGTTCCGGATGTGCCTGTTAAAAAATATGGTATTGCTAAATATATGGGATTGATTGTTGGTGGCATTTCGATTATACTTGGAGCATCTATTATGATTATGAAGAAAAAAAATATTGGTTTTTAAGGAGTTGATATAATGAAAAATAAGGCATTTTATATAATACTATGTATTTGTTTACTATTTATTAATGTTAATGTAAAAGCTGAAGAAAAGAAAACTAAAGTTATAACTGTTAGATTTATTGTTGGTTGTGAAACTTCTGAAAGAGCTTATCAGGCTTTGATGAAAGCGGCGATTAGTACTAATGCTAATGGTCCAATTAAAACGGGAACAGAATATACTTTTGAATTACCAGCAGATTTTGATTTGAGCCAAATTCCTGGTTATAGAAAAACAGATAAAACTAATGAGGAAGATAAAAATGGTGAATTTAGTGATACCAGTGATAGTGAAGGATGCTCTCCTAAGGCTGTAAATAAGCTTGCTTGTTCTTTTGGATGTTTAGAGGGTGCGATTAATGCGGCAACTGATCATATAACTATTGATTTTGAAAATGCAACAACTACTGATTTATTTAAGGCTTTTAGTGGTGTTGGTAAATCAGTAGGGGCATATTGTATGGAAATATGTGTTGATAAGAAAAAGTTTATTGCACCAGAATCTAATACGATTTCTGTTAAACAAGGCGCTAAGTTTACTTGGGAAAATAGACTTGGTCATATTTTAACATTTATTGATGATGTAAGGACATGTTATACTTTATTTGATGCTGATAGTTGGCAGGGTGCATATGATGGAGATGTTAAAACTATCAATACTAATACGGCTATATTAAAAGTAAAAGAGTATAGTGCTTGTGGTGGTAGCTCATTCAATGGTAGTGAATGTGTAGTAGAACGATATAATATTGAAACTAAAACTTATGAAGTAGTTTCAATGTATCCTGTTCCTTCATGTAATTATGGCTATGAAAGAAAAAATGGTGATACTTGTAAGATGACAGAAGCTTATAGACAGGAATTAATAAGAGGTAGAGTTGCTGCTGCTAAAGATATTAAGGGTAATTTAATTCCTGCTGCTGAATCATGTTATAAACATCAGAGTAAACCTATAGAAAAATGTGAAGAAGTATATGTAAGATATGATGATGAAATATATGGCCCACAACTTGAAAATAGTACGGAACAGAAAAAGTTAGTTTCAAGCGGAGGATCTAAAATTCGTGAAAATTATGTTGAAAAAAATACCAATTTAGAGAATCCGACTGTTACCTATGATTGTCCTAATAGTGAAGCTGATTGCGCACAAAGTAGTCAGAGTGTAAATAATTTCTTAAAATTTAGAAGAATGAAATTTTATTCTGAATATCATTGGGATACTATAGATGATTTCTTTAGTTGTGTTAATATCAATGGTGTATCCTATATAAGTTGTTTAATGGCTGAAGCTGTTGCACCTAATCGTTATTTAGTTATTGGTAAAAACTTCCCAGTTAATTTCAATTCTGTTACAGGACCACATGAAATAAAGATTGATTATAAATGTGATGATCCAAATAAAGAAACATATGCTGAGGATGCTGATGCTTGTTTATATAATGTAGAAGGTTGTAAAGAAGGTGTATGTGTTCCTAAATATGAAAATGGGGGCGGCAATAATGGTAATGGCGGCGTTGAAGTAATTTACCGTGTTGTTGATTTAAATAATCCTTTCCCAAATAGAGCACCTGGTTCTAATTGGAGTGGTAGTGAAGGCTTAATTACTAATAATCGTGGAGTTGAAGCAGATGGTGTTTATGGACTTTCTCCATATTATACAATTGAACTTGACCCTGCTAAAATAAAAGAAATAAGAAGAGATAATAAAGGTATTGATTATGGTACATTTGAAAACCTTTCTTGTACAAATGGTGAAAATTGTAAAAGTAGTTATATTGCTGAACTTGTTGGTAAAGGCTATTTAACAATAGATAGAGGAGCTTAGTATGAAAGAAACGATATGGGCTTGGTTTGTTCTTGTTGTAGGAATTGTTTGCTTGGCAGCAGTATTCTTCTTCCAAAGAATAGTTAATACATCAGAACATAATTATTATATATTAAAAGAAGTTACAGAAGCAGCCATGTGGGATTCTATTGATTTAGGTTATTATAGAAAAACTGAAGGAAAAGTAAAAATAATAGAAGAAAAATTTGTTGATAGTTTTATTAGAAGATTTGCGCAAACTGCTAATCTTTCAAGAAAATATTTAATACAGATTTATGATGTCAATGAGGTACCACCTAAAGTAAGTATCAAGGTTTCTAGTGTAGAATCTGGTACAGTTATTAATGATGTGTATAATTTTGACATTGTGAATAAATTAGATGCGATATTTGAAACGCCATATTAAAGGAGGATTTTATGAATATTTTAGTTTCAATTAAAAGATTTTTTACCAATAAAAATGTAGTTACTGTTATTGGTATAGTCTTAATTATTTTCTTGCTTTATTGGGGATATAATAAAGCAATACAAACACAGGTTTCACCTGTAACTGGTATCCCAATTGCTAAAGAAAAGATTTTACCTGGTACATTAATTACTAATGATATGATTGATGTAATTTCTGTTGCACCGGTTGTATTACAAAAAGGTGATGTTTATACAAGTAAAAGTCAAATTGTTGGTAGCAATAAAAAAATGTATTCAAATTATGATACAGCTATTCCAAAAGGAAGTATGTTCTATAAGAGTGCTGTTATTACAGAAGACCAATTACCTAATTCAGCTTTAATAGGTTTGAATAGTGATGAAGTATTATATAATTTACCAGTTAATATAAGAACTACATTTGGTAATATTATAATGCCAGATTCTTATATTGATATTTATTTAAAAGCTACTGAAACAAATAAAGTTACAAGTGAGAAAGAAGTTATTTATGGTAAGTTTATTGAAAATATTAAAGTACTTGCTGTAAAAGATGCAAATGGTAATGATGTTTTTGCTAATAGCGAAGATAAAAAATCACCTGCTATGATGTTATTTGGTTTACAACCTAGCATTAATATTCTTTTAAATAAAGCTAGTTATTTAACACAATATGCTGTTGAAATAGTACCTGTACCACATGGCGCTGATGCACAAATAGTTGGTGATAAAAAAGTTTCATCTGAATATTTGAGAGAATTTATTAGTTCTAAATCTGTTGAATTACCAGAAAACGATGTTCCAGAAGAAGGGTGATGTAAATGGATACAGCATTTTCCCAAATTGATTTTGGACCGCTAACTCCTTATTTACAAAATGATGATATCACCGATGTTTCTTACAGTAATAATGGGCAAATACATGTTAAGACATTATCAAAAGGAATTTATAGAGATGAAAACCCTGATATAAATAATGCTTTTATGGAGAAGCTTGCATTTCAATGCGCTAATATGATGGGAAAATCATTTAATATGGCTCATCCATTCTTGGATGTTGAAAGTGCTGAGCTTCGTCTTAACTTTGTACATGATTCAATTGCCCGAAATGGGATTGCTTGTGTTATACGTAAAACACCTGCTAAAATAAGACTTGAAAAACAAAAATTATTAGATGAAGATTATATTACTCTTGATATACACGATTTTTTAATTACTTGTGTTCAAGGCCATTGTAATATTATAATAAGTGGTGAAACTGGTTCAGGTAAAACAGAGTTTCTTAAATACTTAGCTTCTCATACAAAAGAAGATGAAAAGTTAATTACAATCGAAGATACTTTGGAATTACATTTGGACAGAATTTTCCCACATAGAGATATAGTTGCAATGAAAACCAATAATATTGCTTCTTATTCTGATGTCTTGGTTACATGTATGAGACAGAATCCAAAATGGATTCTTCTATCAGAAGTCAGAAGTGCTGAAGCTGTACTTGCTGTTAGAAACTCTATTTCATCAGGACACTATATTTTATCTACTATTCACTCTGATAAAGCTTCTAGTATTCCTAGTCGTATGTATAGCTTACTAGAAACTAACCAAGATATTGAACAGTTTTTGAAATCTATTCATAGATATGTTCAACTTGGTGTTCATATTAGAGGAAGACAAGATAAAGTTACAAAAAGATTTAAACGTGATATTGCTGAAGTTACTGAATTCTTTGTGGATGATAATAATGAAGCGGGACATAATACAATTTATAGAAAAACAGAAGATGGTGTTATAACAAAGAATAAACCATCAAAATATTTAATTGATTATTTAGATAGTCAGGGTATAGTTTTACCAGATGTTATTGTTGATAATGTCGAAGAACTTGCGGTATAGGAGGTGCTAGAGTGACTGCATTTATATTTATTCTTATTGGTATAATATTATTATTTATAGCAATATATAGAAAACAGAATGGTGAGAATGTATATAAATATATTATTAATTCTGTTTCTGATATATATAATAAATATGCTCCATATTCTTACAAAGTTGTAAGAGAACAAGTAAAAGCTATGGGACAAGATTATACAACTAGACAATATGTTACTCAGGTATTGGGATTTGCTGCATTTTCTGGGATTATATCATATTTATATTTCTATAATTTAATTATTTCAGCTATTTATATAGTAATTACTATAATGTTTATACCATATTTAAATTACTTAAGGTGTAAAAGAATTTATAGTGAGTTTATATTTGAACAAATCCAAGTTTATACAACTAATACTATAATGGAATTTGCAACTACACAGGCTTTTGTTAAATCATTAGAAGGTGTATATGAATCAAATATACTTGAAGATCCTGTTAAAACTGATGTTAAAATGATGATTGAGATGGCATATGATAATGGTACTATTGATGAATCTATTAAGTTTTTTAACAACAAATATGATTATAATATAGTAAGGAATATGCATCAATTGTTCTATCAAATTACTAATGAAGGTGCTAGAGATGCTGGTGAGACTCTTGATAATATGTCAAATGATATTGATATGTTAGTTGAAAGTGTTTATAGAGACCGTATTGATAGGGCTGCCTTTCATAAAAAGTTTTTACAATTTGGTATTGTACTTTACTTAATGATTATGTTAGTTCAGTTTCTATTAGGTCATGATTCTTACATCAAGTTACTTGCTGATCCAATAGTTATGGTTTTACTTCATTTAGTTGTTTTAATTAATTCATTCTTCCTATTAAGAGGAGAAAAATATTATAATGAAGATGTGGGGGCTGAATAATGAGTACAGGATTTTTATTTGTTATTATTTCAGTTATTGTATTCTTTGTATTTTGGTATAATCAAATTATTGATGTTAATAAATTCTTTAAAGATGCCAGAGGATTATTCATGTTCCTTATGGAAGATGATTATAAGTTTTATGTAATGATGAAATATGGTGATAAAGCAAATGTCTATGACTTGTTTGAAAAAAGAATAAGAGATGCTATAATTTGTATGGCTTTATTTACAATTCTTTTTTGGTCAAGAATGTCTTATGCTTATGTAATTTTGATTGTTGTAATTGGTTACTTAGTATTTAAATCACAATATTCTAGTTTAAAAAACTATTATAAGAGAAATTTAACTAAAATTAATACTTTATTACCTTATTATTTAAAAAGTTTGGAAATACTTATACAACACTATACTGTTCCTGTTGCGATGGCTAAATCAATTGATTCAGCGCCAGATATTTTTAAACCTGGTTTAAGAAGACTTATTGCTCGCATTGAAGATGGTGATTCTTCTGTACAACCTTATATGGATTTTGCAACAGAATATCCTGTTAGGGATTCTATGAGAATGATGAGACTTTTATATCGTTTAAGTTTAGGTGCTCAAGAAAATAAACAGGAACAATTACTTGCTTTTGGTAGGACGGTTTCGTCTTTACAAAATAAAGCAAGAGAGTATAAATATAAAGAAAGACTTGATAACATGGAAAAACGTACTATGATAATGCTTGCTGCTACAGGTGCTGGTATTATGGGTATTATGTTATTTGCTATGTTAATGTTAATGAATTTATAATTGAAAAAAATTAATTAATGTGATAAGATAAATATAGAGGGTGGTGAGATAATGAAGGAAGCTGCTGGTGAGGCAAATTTAACTGTTGTTGCAATTATTTTGATTGGTGTTATTGTTGCAGTTGCAACACCACTTATTACTAGTATGATGGAGACTACAAAGAAGAGGTCATGTTGCACTGAAGCTGGTGGGGTTTTTAAAGGAAGTTCTTGTGCAGGTGGTTTTGATCAATCAACATATGATGCTTGCATAAATGCTGGTAATGATTAATATTTATTGATGTATTTATAGTCCATATTGTTAATGTGGACTACTATATGTTAATAAACGGAAGGAAATGATTTTATGAGGGAATCTATTGGTAGTGCATACCTATATAATATAATTATAATATTTTTGTTTATTGTATTTGGATTTGCTGGGGCACTTATCACTTATCAAAAAGCTTATAAAGTAAATTCTAAAATCGCACTTGCTTTAGAAGAAGCAGAGGGGTATAATGATATTTCAATTGCTGAAATTGACCGTAATTTAGGAAATTTAGGTTATAGAGTTAATAATGGTAAGAAATGTAAAGAAATGGATGGTGCTGAGCTGATAACTAGTGCTGAAAATACACCTAAGTTTGATTATTGTGTTTACAGAACTAGACATGATACGCATGACCAGTATATGATTATTACTTATATCTATTTAGATTTTCCTTTTATAGATGAAGTAAGATTTCCTATAAAATCTAAAACTTCTATTATATATAATTTTACTAGATTTGGAGGTTAGATATGAAGGAATCGATTAATACTGCTGTAATTGTTGGAATAATCATAACAATAGTAGGTTTAATAGAACTAGTGTTATTTGCATCGTTTGCCTATTCTAGAGCTTTTAAAGTAAAAGCTAGAATAGTTGATATATTAGAAGAACAATCTGGTTATAGTGAAAATGTAAAAGAAAGAATAGATACTGAGATTGCTAAAATCGGGTATCGTTTAACTGAATATGGTATTAATTCTTGTCCTAATTTAGATGAAGATGGAACTGGTAAATATACATTAGTTAATGAAGTATCTAACTATAATTATTGTATTTATGTAACAACTGAAGTTAATGATGATAAAGGTGCTGGTTATTATTATACCGTTATTTCATATGTTTATTTTGATACACCTTTACTTAATTTTAATTTTCCTATAAGAGGACAAACAAAGACGATATATAATTATATTGATAGATAGAAAGAAGGTAAAATATGAATGTAATTGTTTCTAATAAATATCAGTCAATGCTAACAGATTTACCAATTGATGTTATTAAAAGACTTGATGGTGAATTTGATGCTGATGAACTTGGGGGTATGTTTAAAAATTTCTTCTTTCAAAGAATGATTTTAGATATTACTGCTTTAAAAAATTATAAGGACATTAGGACTCTTCAAAAATTATCTATTCTTCTTGATATGGACAAGGTTATCCTTTTATTAGATGATTCTGAAGAAACTACTTCTAGTGAATTCTTGAGTCAACTTGTTTCTATTGGTATTTACAACTTTAC
>CAKPJE010000027.1 GCA_934162555.1 uncultured Bacilli bacterium
TGTATGCATTGAGAAAAAGTGACGGAAACGGCAAAAATTCTCAATGAATGCCAATCCGAAAGAGAATAACGAGATGCCGCCTTTAAGAAATAGAAAATAAAATGATAATGTAAAACATATTTAAAAATATTTCATTTCAAATAAGTGGATTAGAAAAACTAAACAGTTTTTCTTGCTAATTTGTATATTTTCATCTATAATAAAATAGAGGTGATATTTAAATGAATAATGATTCTTATGGAAAAGTTAGCTACGAAGAATTAAGACAAATAATATGTGATTATTTCAAAAAAAATCAAGGTATTGAACTAAGTTCAGGTAGCATTGATTATTTAAAAGGTAAATTAATGGGCAATAATGATCCAAGACCTTTCTTTACAACTCAAAATGAATACGGAAAAACAAAATTTGATATTTCAAGTGGCGATATTCAAAAAATCTTTAGTTCATATTTGGCAAGTCAAGGTTGGGAACTTTCAAGCATAGAATATGGTTATAATGTTGAATTTAGATGTAAACAAAATGCTGAAATTAACCATAGTAAAGAAGTCGATTTAGACATTACTTATAATGGAGAAATGGATTATAATGCTTTAAGACAAATGGTATTTGATTACTATAAGGAAAATAAAGGTATTCAACTAGGATCAATAAGTATTGATTACTTAAAGAACAAAATGACAGGCGAAAACTTAAATAATAGCCAGCCATTCTTCATTATGAAAGATGCAACAGGCGAAAAAAGATTTGATATACCAAAAGAAGAAATGCAAGAAATATTAAATTCATATCTTGCAAAAAAGAATTGCAAACTTATTGATTTAAAATTTGGTAATTCAGTTGAGTACAAATATAAACAAGGAAAAGAACAAAAGAAAACAGTTGAACAAGAAAAAACAGAGTCGGGAACTAAAATAAATGAATTTGGTGAAATAATCAGAGATGGGGCTGGTCCTACAAATAACCATCTTGTTGCTGAAAATGTACCATATTTCGAACCACCAAAAGAAGAAAAGAAAACTGAATTAAAACAAGGTAATGATTTAAAAACAGAAGAAAGAGTGCCAGTTAAAGATGAACCACTTGAAAGAATGGCAAGAGAAAAAAGAAAATTCACGATTTTACAAAGAAAAAGAGCAATGAATGAAGCTCGAAGCGGTAAAAATTATTCTGCAATCATGGCAGGACTATGTATTTTAGGTGCAGCAACAGGAATATACTTTAATGGACAAAATATGCAACAAGTGGTGCAACAAGAATTAAATGCAGTTTATTCATGGGAAGCACTTGGTCAATATATACAAAATTTAGGACCTTTAACAACTCTATTATCTTTAAGTGCCGGTGGATTTATTGCAAAATATTTCAAACATTCAAAAAAATTCAAACAAGCTCAAAATGAATTTATTGACTTTAACAATTCTTTAGAAAATATAAAAGCTGAAGAATTAGGAGGTAATGAAAATGTTAAATCAAGGTGAAATATTAACTTTAAGTGATAATAAAAAATATTCTGTAGTTTATGCAACTGAATTAAATTCTAAAAATTATGTATATTTAATTGATCAAGATGATTACACAAATACTATGTTTTGTGAATATGATAATATCGATGGTTTAGAAGAAGTTGTTGAACCAGATATTATAGAACAATTAATGGCAAAATTTAACGAAAACAGGAAGCATTAAAAAATGATACTACCGAACTTGGTTGTAGAAATTTTGAAAACACTATTTAAGCATCATACTATAATCTATACTAATGGTATGATGCCTTTTTCATAATTTCAAAAAAACATTTTAAAGTAATTTTTTCTAAATAACTTGACAAACTATTAAAAAGTGATAGAATGTACTTATCAAGTGAGGAAGAGGACAAGATTATTATTTGATATTTTCTAGAGAGTTGGTGTATGGTGAAAACCAATAAATTAGAATAATAGTTACTACCTTGGAGCTGAAAATCGAAAGATATTTCCGGTCAAAAGATCGTTAAAAAATTAAGTTATAAGGTAGGATGGTACCGCGTATAGACGCTCCTTTTAGGAAGTGTCTTTTTTGTTGTTAGAGAGGATGATAAAAATGATAAATATTAAAGAAGATGAAAATTTAAGTGTATTAAATCATAGTTGTGCTCATTTACTTGCGCAAGCTGTAAAACATTTATATCCAAATGCTAAATTTTGGGTAGGACCTGTAATAGAGGATGGATTCTATTATGATATTGATTTAGGTAATGATGTTTTAAACAATGATGATTTAGTAAAAATTGAAAAAGAAATGAAAAAAATATCTAAAGATGGTAAGAGAATAGTTAGACATGAAATATCTAAAGAAGAAGCACTTGATATGTTTAAAGATGATCCTTATAAATTAGATTTAATTTCTAGAATGGATGAAAACGAAAATGTTATTTCATGTTATACACAAGGAGATTTTACTGACCTTTGTCGTGGACCTCATGTTGAATCAGTTAAAGAAATTAAATATTTTAAACTATTAAAAGTATCAGGAGCATACTGGAAAGGTGATTCTAATAATAAAATGCTTCAAAGAATATATGGAGTATGTTTTAAAAATGAAGAAGATTTAAATAATTATCTAAACTATTTAGAAGAAGCTAAAAAAAGAGATCATAAAAAATTAGGACGTGAACTTGATTTGTTTATGATGAGTGAATATGGTCCAGGCTTCCCATTCTTCTTGAATAATGGTATGATTCTAAGAAATGAACTAGAAAATTTTTGGTATAAGGAACATACAAAAGAAGGATACGAGTTTGTTAAAACTCCAATTATGTTAAATAAGGAACTATGGGAATTATCTGGTCACTGGTACAATTACAGAGAAAATATGTATACCAGTGAAATTGATGATAAGGTTTTTGCAATTAAGCCAATGAATTGTCCTGGTGGCATGTTAGTTTATAAAAATTCTTTGCACTCCTATAAGGATTTACCTTTAAGAATAGGTGAATTAGGTCAAGTACATAGACATGAAGCATCAGGAGCCTTAAATGGACTTTTCAGAGTAAGAACATTTACTCAAGATGATGCCCACATTTTTATGACAGAAGATCAAATTGAATCAGAAGTTATTAGATTAATTGATTTTATTGACAGAATGTATAAAATATTTAATTTAACTTACGATATTGAATTATCAACTCGACCTGAAGAAAAATATATTGGCGATATTGAAATATGGAATAAATCTGAAAAAGCACTTGAAGAAGCTTGTCATAAAGCCGGTCATGAATGTAAAATTAACCCAGGAGATGGAGCATTCTATGGACCAAAACTTGATTTTCACATCAAAGATTCATTGGGCCGTGTATGGCAATGTGGTACTATTCAACTTGATATGAATTTACCTGAAAGATTTGATTTAACTTATATTGATAAAGATGGCAATAAAAAAAGACCTGTTATGTTGCACAGAGTTATATATGGTTCAATTGAAAGATTTATTGGTATTTTAATTGAACATTATGCAGGAGCTTTCCCACTATGGCTTTCACCTGTACAAGTTAATATTATTCCTGTTAATAATGATGCACATTTAGAATATTGTAATAGTTTAGTAGATGAACTTAATAAGAATAATGTAAGAGCTAAATTAGATGCTAGAGAAGAAAAATTATCTTATAAAATGAGAGAAAGCCAATCTAAAAAAATACCTTTAACTATTATTATTGGTGATAAAGAAAAAGATGGTAATTTAGTTAGCTATAGAAGATTTGGTGAAACAGAAACTACTACTTTATCTAAAGATGAATTTGCTAAAAATATTTTAGAATGTATAGAAAATAAAAAATATAATTTATAAAAAACAATCTGCATAGAATAATATTTTATGCAGATTTATTTTGTTAAAAAATATATAAAAATATCTAATGGCAACATTTTAACTCATGATATGGTAACATTTTAAAAAAGGATTAACAAATTACAAAAAGATACTTGAAAAAACTATCTTTTTTTAGTATCATTTATATGAGGGTAGAAAGGGAAACATAAATAAAAATTTTGTGTTTCCCTTTATCATAAGGGAGTTTTATATGAAAAAAAGTGAATTTTTAAAAATAATCAAAAAAATGATTGTATCAGAAGAATTAAACACAAGCGTCGAAGAATTATCCATAAAATTTGACATCCCAGAAGAAAAATGTGTTGAATTATTAAAAGAATGTAACATTGACATCTTAAACGAATGTGTAGAAGACTATTTAAACGAAAGTACAGAACTAAACATAGACGATAAAAAAAACAAAGTCTTAAGCTATCTAAGAAAAGAAACAAGTATTAAAACAATTGCTGAAAACATGAATCTAACCGAACTTGAAGTATCAGGAGTTATAAAAGAACTAAAAGAAGACGGTTATAACATATTTCACATAATAAGAAACGGCGAAGAAGTTGCACATAATTTAGGAAACGAAAGCTTAAGAAACCAAACAATAGTAGAATTACCAATCAGAAATGAATTTTCTTTCCTAGCAATATCAGACACCAGACTATGCTCATACAACGAACAAATGAGCATATTAAGTGAAATATACAAAAGAGGCTTTGCCTTTGGTGCCGACTTTGTCTTACACATGGGAGATATCACCGAAGGAATATACACAAACAATTATCTAAAAGACACCGTATTTGCTCATGACACTGAATCACAAAAAGAGTATGTTGTAAATAACTATCCATATATACCAGGAATGCCAACATATTTCATAATCGGTGATCATGATGAAAGCCATATTAAAGCAACCGGTGAAAATATCGGCAAATTAATAAGTAACGAAAGAAATGACATGAATTATATAGGTCAAAGAAGAAGCGTTGTCAAAGTAGGAAACACCAATATATTAATGCGTCACCCAAACGGAAAAGTAGCATACACAATGTCCTATAAATCTCAAAGACACATTAATGCAATGAGAAGTGAAGATAAAGTAAACATCATACTAAATGGCCACTGGTGCTATATGGACGAATATGTATTAAGAAAAATTCACCAATTCTCTATACCAAGTATTGTAGCAACCACCCCAGAAATGGATTTCCAAGACACACCAAATACCATAGGAGCCTATATAATAAACGTAAAATTAGATGAAAAAGGTAACTTCTTAAAAACAACAAATAGAAAAATGTGTTACTATAAAACACTAAAAGAAGACTATAGAAGAATTAAACCACTTATTTTAGATGAAAAATCACCTGAATATGAAAAATTATTAACATTAAGAAATGGGAGCAAATAATGATTACAGAAGAAGAATACAAAAAATTATATAGAATAATAAAAAACGGAACCGAACTAAATACACTAGCCGAAGAATTAAACCTAAAAAAAATTGAAATAAGAGGACTTATAGAAGCCCTAAAAATAAGAGGCTATGACATTGATTTAAAAATAAAAGAAGATAAAATAGTAGTCTATAAAAAAAATATTGTCAGAACAACCAAACATATAAAACCAGAAATAGAAAATTTAAACCATGTTAAACTATGCCTATTATCAGATACTCACTTATGTACCAAAGACCAACAATTAGGAATTGTAAACGAAATATATAAAGAAGGACATAAAAGAGGCGTAAATATATACCTTCATAGTGGAGATGTAATAGATGGGGACTTTACCAAAATAAGACCAGACCAAAATTACCAAATATTTAAAAGAGGATTTGATGAACAAGTAGAATACGTAATTGACAATTATCCCAAAGTTAAAGGCGCTAAAACATATTTTATTGAAGGATCACACGATCAAACACATGTTAAAAACGGAGGCGCAACCCCAGGTAAATGGATTAGTAAAGTAAGAAAAGACATGATTTATATGGGTACACCAGAAGCAACAATAGTAATAGGTAATACAAAAATAAAACTTCAACATCCAGGAGGAGGATGCGCTAGGAGTCTATCATATAAGCCCCAAATAGCAATCGATGCCATGGAAAGTGATGATAAACCAAATATTTTTATCCAAGGACACTTTCATAAAGCCTATTCGGGAATGTATAGAAACGTTCAATTCTTTCTTGTACCATCAACAATGAATCAAAGTGGATTCATGAAAATGAACAATTTACAAAGTATAATAGGAGCCTATTTTATAGACCTCTATCTAGACAAAAAAGGTCACATCGAATACATGGACACAGACTGTTTCCTATATGACAAAAATGATATCGATGAAGATGACTATAAACACGTAAAAGCACTTAAAATAAATTAGTTATAAATTAACTAGATTTTTCATATATTCTAATAGATAATAGGAGGAAATATGATAAATAAACGTGGTGTATGGTTTATGACTCTATTTAGTTTAATAATTGCTCTATCTGTTTATTATGTAACAGTACCAAGTGATAAAATAATAGATAATAAGCCAGTAATAAAAAATGAAGAAAGTACGATTTTGACAGCTTTAAGAGTAGAAGCAGATAAAGAAATGGAAAGTATGATGAATGATTTAAGATTAATATTATCTAGTATAGAATCATCTAGTGAAGAAAAAAATAAAGCCTATGATAAATTAAAAGAATTAAATATAACCAGAGGAGAAGAAGAAAAACTAGAAGAAATGATAAAAAAAAGTTATAGTTTAAATTCTTTTGTTAAAATAAATGGAGATCAAATAAGAGTAGTAGTACTATCAGATAAACACGATAATAAAGTAGCAGATAGCATAATGAAAAGTATTCAAAGCAATTATGAAAATTATAAATATATCTCAGTTAAATTTGAATAATTAGAAAAAATATAGTAAAATATGTATTAGAGGTGAAAAGTATGGTAATGTGTGGTAATATACCAATTGATAATACTTATGTTCAAATAATAAGAATTATTGTTATGTTTTTAAAAATTGTCGCACCAATTATATTAGTAATAATGGGAATGTTGGACTTTGTAAAAGTTCTTGTATCAAAAGATGCTAAAATAGGAGATGGATTTAAAACATTCTTTTTAAGAATAATATCAGCAGTTTTACTATATTTTATAGTACCAATTGTTGAATTATTATTAAATATAGTTATCTCAACCGGTGTAATTGATAAATCTTATAACTGTGTTAGATGCTTAGCAGAAAATGAATGCAACTAAGAACTTTTTAATATAAAAAATGGTTTTGTTTGACAATCCCTCTTTTTTTTTGTATTATTATTATGGTGATGAAGATGGCAACAAGATATGATGAAAACTCAATCAAAATATTAGAAGGCTTAGAAGCCGTAAGAAAAAGACCAGGTATGTATATTGGTTCAACTGATAAAAGAGGTTTGCACCATCTAGTATGGGAAATAGTAGATAATTCAGTTGATGAAATAATAAATGGTTATGGAAAAAAAGTAAAAATAATTTTATATAAAGACGGAAGCATTAGTGTTGAAGATGAAGGTAGAGGTGTACCAGTAGGTATGCACTCCAGTGGTATGTCAACACCAGAAGTAATTTATACCGTTCTTCATGCAGGTGGTAAATTTGAAGAAGGCGGTTATAAAGTATCAGGTGGTTTGCACGGTGTAGGTGCTAGTGTTGTAAATGCTCTTAGTAAATGGATGGAAGTTACTATTAAAAGAGATGGTCATGAATACTTTATTAGATTTAAAGATGGTGGTAAATTAGATTTACCTTTAAAACAAATAGGTAATACTAATAGAACTGGTACAAAAGTTAGATTCATGCCCGATTCAGAAATATTTGAAACTACTCATTTTAGTTATTCAACCATTTGTGAAAGAATGCAAGAATGTGCTTTTTTACTTAAAGATATAACTATTGAAATATATAATGAAAATGATGGTAGAAATGACATTTTTCACTATGATAATGGTTTAGAAGCATTTGTAAATTATTTAAACGATGGTAAAACTGCACTTCATAAGACAGCTTTATTTGAAGGTGTTAAAGATAAAATAAAAGTATGTGTTGCATTTCAGTATACTGATACATATGCCGAAAATATAATTTCCTTTGTAAACAATGTTAAAACTAATGATGGTGGATCACATGAAGTTGGTTTTAAATCTGCTTTAACAAGAGTATTTAATGATTATGCTAGAAATAATAAATATTTAAAAGATAAAGATAAGAATTTAGAAGGTTCTGATACCAGAGAAGGATTAACAGCAATAATTAGTTTACAAATTCCTGAAGAAGCTTTACAATTTGAAGGTCAAACAAAATCAAAACTTGGAACACCTAGTGCTAGAACTGCTGTTGATAGTATTGTTAGTGAAAAACTCCAATTTTTCTTAGAAGAGAATAAAGCAGTTGCAACTAATATAATGGATAAAATTATAAAATCTAAAGTTGTCCGTGAAGCTGCTAGAAAAGCTCGTGATGAAGCTAGAAATGGTAAAGAAAAAAATAAAAAAGAGGGTGCTTTGAGTGGCAAACTAACACCAGCTCAATCTAAAAATCCTAAAATAAATGAATTATTTTTAGTCGAAGGTGATTCAGCTGGTGGTTCTGCTAAACAAGGTAGAAATAGGAAGTTTCAAGCTATTTTACCTTTAAGAGGAAAAGTTATTAATACTGAGAAAGCTAAACTTGAAGAAATATTAAAAAATGAAGAAATTAATACTATTATTCATACAGTAGGTGCTGGTGTTGGTAGTGATTTTAATGTCGATGAATCTAATTATGATAAGGTTATTATTATGACCGATGCTGATGATGATGGTGCCCATATTCAAATTTTATTATTAACATTCTTTTACAGGTATATGAAACCTTTGGTTGAAACGGGACATGTTTATGTAGCAATGCCACCTTTATATAAGATAACTTGTGGTAAAGAACATTATTATGTTTGGACTGATAATGAAAGAAAAGAAGTAATAGAAAAACATAAGAATCAAAAAACTACTACTCAAAGATATAAAGGATTGGGTGAAATGAATGCTGAACAATTATGGGAAACAACAATGGATCCAGATAATCGTAATTTGATTAGAGTTAGTATTACAGATGCTGCTTTAGCTGAAAAAAGAGTTAGTGTTTTAATGGGCGATAATGTTGATCCAAGAAAAGATTGGATTGAAGAAAATGTTGAATTTTCACTTGAAGATGATTATAAAGTAAATGCATAAATTTGCTTTTTTTCTTAAATTATTGCTTTTTATAAATAAATATGGTATCATTTAAATGAAAATAAAAAGAAACTATGAGGTAACAATATATGGATAAAAAGAATTTTATTAGTCTTACTATTTTATGTTTTTTAATAATAGTAGCAGGTACTTTATCATATTATACAAGTAATATAAAGGGAATTGCAACTGCAGAGGGTATACCTTTTGCATTTAATGTATATAAAATTATAAATCAAGCCGAATCGGATTTTGAAACTATTAATTTGTATGATACTGCAACAGTTCATAATGGAACTAGTGGTATTGTCCCAGGTGATAGTGGTAATTTTAAGATAAAATTAAATAGTACTGGTTCTGGTGTAAAGATATCTTATAAGGTTAAGTTTTCAGGTAGTGATATGCCTTCTAATTTAAAATTCTATTTAGATTCTGCTAAAACATCAGCGGTAGATTTTACAAATTATACTTTAGAGGGAACTTTAGATGTTAATGCTAGTAAGGAATATAGTATTTACTGGGAGTGGCCATATGATAGTGGTGAAGGTAATGTTGAAGATATTAATTATCAGGGTAAGTCATTTACTATAGATGTTAATATTGAGGGAACACAAGTAAAATAATTGTTCATCCTTAACAAGTTTGGACTTAAGTAATTTTAATACTACGAATGTAACTAGTATGAATAATATGTTTTATGGCTGTGCTAAACTTCAAACTCAAATTATTATAATGAATACAAGTATAACTAATTATTCAAGTATGTTTGGTAGTGCTTTAACAGACGCTAATGCTTATGTAATAATTAATTATGTAAGTGGAGCAGAAACTATTGCTCAAGGTATGAAGTCGACTGCATCATCTTCTAATCAATCAAAAATAACATTAAAGCAAATATAACTTTACACTTTTAATGTAAAGTAATAAAAAATAAAAAAAAGTAGTAATTTCCCTTTTTCAAGTGGTTTATTACTAAAATAGGGTGAAATTCGTCTAAAGCGAATTTCCTTTTTTTTAAACTTTTTAATCTCCAATTTAGGAAAAGTCCCATTTTACATCATTTTAGAAATATGTTATTATCGTGAACTAAAGGAGGAGGTAAATACGAAAAATAACATAACACCTATATTAGTTGGAGATAAAATATTTAAAGATATGATGATGACAAATGAAATAATATTAAAGCATATATTACTAGGAGTACATAAAATAGATGCAGATGTTGATGATATAAAACTAAATTTTATTACTCAGACATTACCTTTATTATCAAAATATGATTACTCTAAAACAGTAGATATCTTAGTTTATTTTGAACATCAAAATAAAAGATATTTAACTAATATAGAACTAAATAGTAGCCATTATAATACAATCAA
>CAKPJE010000028.1 GCA_934162555.1 uncultured Bacilli bacterium
ATGCTAAAATAAAGATTTCGCACATTTTCCATTTTAATTTTTTCATCAAAACAAAATATTTTTACAAACTTTTCAAATTGAATAATAGAAAAACTATTTAATACATTTATTTTATCAAAACCCATTCTAAATATTTGGACTCCATAATATAAATATAATTGATATATCTTTTTACCAAAAAATAATAAAATAGAATCTTCATCAAAATAAGAAATAAAATTACAAAATTCTTCATTTGAACAAATTTTTAATATTGATGTATCAAATTTATTTTTTTTAATTTCCCTATTTATTAAATTTTTTAATATTCCTAAAAAAACATTAGATTTAATATCTTTCAAATCAATAAAATAATTATTGCTTCTAATAAAGCCTTCTAATTTATTTTTAATACTTTTATAATTATTTAGTAAATAATCATCTAAATCTTTATTATTACAAAATAACAAAATATTATAATTGTTAGATTTAATTGAAGCAATTAAAAATCTACCATCACTTAAATATCTTTTAGAAGAATTTTTATTTAATTTTATAATACCATCTTCTATTTTCTTAATACATATGTTATCTATTTTTTCTTTATTTTCTAAATAATATTTTGTATTATTATAATCTAAAATATCCAAAAACCCATTATCTAAACACTTATTAACAAATGATTCATTTTTTAATAAAATTTTAGGTGTTTTATCAGACAAACTATAAATTCTTTCATTTAAAAATTTAATAATATGATTCATGTTATTAATTAAAAAATCATTAATATCATCATTATCAAATAATCTAGCAACATCTACATTTGATGCTATAACAGAAGCCTTTATAAAATCTTTATCGTAATAGTATCTGATAGCAACTTCATCATCTAACCATAGTTTTAAATTTAAAATATCATCAAATATTCTTTTTTTATTTTTTAAAATATATTCATGTATAGAAGAATCACTATAAAAACCACAAGCATACAACTTGCTTATATTATTATTATCAATCGCCCTTTTAACATCTTCTATCATGATAACCATACTCCTACAATAAATATATCATTTTTTTTATGCTTTTTCAAGACATCAAAAATATTTAAATATAAACTATTTACATTAACAATATTAAATAAAATGAATATTTTATCTATAGGAGGAAAAATGTTCAAATTTATTAATTTAAATCCTGTATTACTATCTCTAATAGCAGGTACAATTACATTTTTAATAACAGCACTAGGTTCAAGTATAGTATTTTTCTTCAAAAAAACAAATCAAGTAGTTCATGAAGCAATGCTTGCATTTTCAGCAGGTATTATGATAGCAGCATCATTCTTTTCACTTATATTACCAGCCATAGAAACTGAAAATATAAATATTATTTACCCAACAATTATAGGTTTTATTTTGGGAACAATATTGTTATTTTTACTAGAAAAAATATGCTCAAAATTACAAAATAAAAAATCATTACTTCTTCTATTTTCAATAACACTACATAATATTCCCGAAGGTTTAGCAATTGGAGTAGCATTTGGTACATTAGCAAAAGTAAATATAGGTGCAGCTATAGCAGTAGCACTAGGAATAGGTTTACAAAACTTCCCAGAAGGATCAGCAGTTTCATTACCATTATTAAAAGAAGGATATAGTAAAACAAAAGCATTTATATATGGAAGTTTAAGTGCGATAGTTGAACCAATATTTGCACTACTAGGAGCCTATTTAGTCACAAAAATGCAGTTATTATTACCATATATGTTAATGTTTGCAGCAAGTGCAATGATATTTGTAAGTATAGCCGAATTAATCCCTGAAAGTCAAAGATCACAAAAAAAAGACATTATGTCAATTGTCTTTATGATTGGCTTTTTAATAATGACTATACTAGATTTAATTTTTAGTTAAAAATTAAAAGGAAAAATATTAGGAATAGGCACAGAAAAAGTCATTTTCTCACGTTTTACAGGATGTAAAAAAGTTAAGCTATAAGCAAATAAAGCTATCTGCTCATGCACTTTAGCTTTTTTATTATACTTTTGATCACCATATAAAGGAAAACCATGATGTGAAAATTGAACTCTTATTTGATGACTACGTCCTGTTTCTAAATAAATAGAAACTAAAGAATATTCGTCATTTGTTTTTATTCTAGTAAATTCAAGTGAACATTCTTTGCCTTTTTCCGAAACAAACGACATATTTTTTTTATTATCTTTTAATAATTTATCAACAAATCTACCAGATTCATCTATTTTACCACAAACAACAGCATAATATTTTTTTTCAAATTCTTTTTTTCTTATTTCATCACTTAACCTACTAGCAGCTTTCGAAGTTTTCGCAAACACCATAACTCCACCAACAGGCCTATCTAGTCTATGGACAAGCCCTACAAAAGCATTTTTTTTATTATATTTATTTTCTAGATATTTTTTTACCATATTAAGTAAATCTAAATCACCTGAACTATCCAAACAAACAGGAACATTAACAGGTTTAACTACAACAATTATATGGTTATCTTCATATAATACATTAATCATTTTCTTCCCATCTTCCAAATATACCACATGGTAAAATTAAATCTCTTTTAGTAATAGGAATTCCTACTTCACCACAACTAATTTTCCCATTCATTTTAATAGTTGTTTTTAAAATATTGGCAAGTACTGTACTAGATACACCTGTAGTATAAGAATTTATTAAGAAAAATAAAGGTTTATCACTTAATATTTTATTACAAGCTTCAATTAAAACATATAATGAATCTTCAAATTTCCAAACTTCTCCATTTGGTCCCTTACCATAACTTGGTGGATCCATTATAATAGCATCATATTTATTACCTCTTCTATATTCCCTTTGAACAAATTTTAAACAATCATCACATATAAAACGAATACTATTATTTTCTAAGTGTGATAAATGCATATTTTCTTTGGCCCATTCAATCATTCCTTTAGAAGCATCAACATGGACAACATCAGCACCTGCTTTACTACATGCCATTGTAGCGCATCCAGTATAAGCAAATAAATTAAGAACTTTAATTTTTCTCCCAGAATTTTTTATTTTTTCCATCATATAATCCCAATTAACAGATTGTTCAGGAAAAATCCCCATATGTTTAAAATTAGTTGGACCAACTTTAAATGTTAAATCTTTATAATTGATAGCAAAATATGGGGGGAATTTAGTAAAATATTCCCAGTATCCACCACCCCTATCACTTCTATGATAAAAACCATCTAAATTTTTATATTCATCTAAATTAGAATTCCACATAGCTTGTGGATCAGGTCTTCTAAGAATTATCTTACCAAATCGTTCTATTTTTTCACCATTTCCCGCATCTATACATTCATAATCTTTAAAATTTTTATTAATCAACATCTAAGTATTCCTCCAATTCTAATATTTCATATTTTGTAATTATTTTAGGGATATTATTTTCAAATCTAACCTTTACTCTATCATTTTTATTAATCATATCTCCATATACTATATCTAAAGAAAATTTATATACTTTTTCATTAATTAAAACTTCTCCAAAACAATTATTTATATCAACAATATTACCTTCTAAAACCATAATATTTCCCCTTTTCATATATAATTTTATCAAAATAATAAAAATATAGCAACAAAAAACCCAATAATATAAATTATTGAGTTTATCAATTCTATAAAATTATCTCTTAGAGAATTGTGGTGCACGACGAGCAGCTTTAAGTCCTGGTTTTTTACGTTCTTTCTTACGAGAATCACGAGTAACAAATCCAGCTACCTTTAATAATTTACGATAACTATTTTCATTACCTTCATTTACTTTATCATATTCTAATAAAGCACGAGTAATACCTAAACGAATAGCTCCAGTTTGACCAGTGAATCCGCCACCTTTAACAACTATATCAATATCAAATGTATTTTCATTGTTAGTTGCAACAAGTGGTTGTTTTAAGTCCATAACGTTAGTTTCATATGGGAAGAAATCATGAACGTCACGACCATTAACAGTAATTTTACCTGTTCCAGGTACCATTCTAACTTGCGCTACAGAAGATTTTCTGCGGCCAGTTCCAATAAATAATCTTTCTGCCATATTTCCTCCTATTTAACTTCCATTTTAACTGGTTTTTGAGCAGCATGTGGGTGGTTTTCACCTTCATATACAAATAATTTTGTATACATTTGACGTCCTAAACGTCCTTTTGGTAACATACCCTTTACAGCTCTTTCAACCATTTCTACTGGATATTTTTCTTTCATTACTCTAGCAGTTCTTTCACGAAGACCACCAGTATAACCACTATGGTTATAATACATTTTGTTATCTAACTTATCTCCTGTTAAATTAACTTTTGAAGCATTAATAACGATTACACAATCTCCACAATCAATATGAGGTGTAAAAGTTGGTTTATGCTTTCCACGTAAAACATGAGCAACTTTTGTAGCTAATCTACCTAAATTAACATCAGTAGCATCAATTACATACCAATCACGTTTTACGTCTTCTGCTCTTTGCATATAACTATTTTTCATATTTTTTCCCTTTCTAGTTTTGATCAGATTGTCCCAAGATCTGATCTAATGGGCTTAATAAAATGTACCAGTATAGATTATATTAAAATCATAATATTTTGTCAACCTAAATAACAAAATTTCTTCAAAAACTTAACAATAATTAACATTTACTAGATATAGTCCACATGCAGGTGCACATATTCCAGCTTTTCTTCTATCTTTAGCATCTAATATTTTTTGAACATCAGAAATACTTTTACTACCATTACCAACTTCTATTAAAGTCCCAACTATATTTCTTATCATATATTTTAAAAATCCACTACCAATAAAATCAATTAATATTATATTATTTTCTAAAGTTATATTAATACTATAAATATTCCTTGTACAATCTTTTTCATAGTCTAAAGAAGTAAATGATTTAAAGTCATGTTTACCAATTAATAATTTAGCTGCTTCTTGCATTTTTGAAATATCAAGATTCTTATTATATTGATAAACATAATCTTCTTCTATTGGGTTAAAAGTACCAATATTAATTTTATAAACGTATTCTTTAGATTGAACACTATACCTTGCATGGAAATCATCGGAAACAGAATATAATTCTTTGATATAAATATCTTTTAACAAACTATTTAAAGAATGTCTTAATTTTTCAAAATCAAATTCTTTAGAACTATCAAAATGTAAACACTGATTATAAGCATGAACTAAAGCATCCGTTCTCCCAGATGCAATAACTCTTATTTTTTCATTAAATATTTGGCTCAAAACATTTTCTATATCACCTTGTACAGTTCTTTTATCAACTTGTTTTTGATAACCATTAAATTTTGAACCATTATAACTAAATTTCATAAAATATCTCATTTATATACCTCCAACAGAAAACAAAAAATAAAGCTTACAGCATGCATAAATACAAATAAATAATCATATAAATTAGATTTAGAAGATTTAATAACATATTTTTTTAAATTTTCATATTTAGTACAATCTATATTTTTGATTGATAAATATAAAGATTTTAATATATATTTTTTACCATACATAGAATAATTAGTTTTAGTATACAATCTAAAATTATTTTTTATTATTTGATACTTATAAAATAATCTAAATAATTTATGTTTAAATATTTTATAAAAAGAATCATCCAAATCTATATAATTATTAGTATATAATAAATATTTTACATAAAATAAAAGTAATAAAATTTTAAGTACATAAACAAAATGTAAATGACAAATTATAAACATAATTATTAAGAATAAAATCTCAAAATAATCGATTTTGTATAATTTTAAATTTATTTTACTTCTTAAACTTATAAATAAAAGAATACCAAAAAGTAATATTATTCCTAAATAATGAAAAGTTGCTAGTATTGACAACAAGAAAAATAAAAAGGAAACAATCTTAAAATAAGAAGGAACTGAAAAAACTATATTATCTTTCAAATCTATACACATCCTTTGCTAAATCAGCAACATTATTGCGGTAAATACCTATTTTTTTATTCTTATATTCTTCTAATTCAAGCGCAAATTTTATACAAAAAGGAACATTATTTTTTTTATTTTTAAAAACTTCTATTATATCTCCAGAACCTTCTTCACAAATAACGTAATCACATAAATCAAGTAAAAGTTCCGTATTCCGAGAACAAATAATTATTTTACATACCTTATCTTTTTTTAAAGTTCTAAATAGAATTTTTAGTTTTTTTATATCTTCATATTCAAAATCACAAAACATATTTTTAAATATAATATATTCTGGTTTTCTAATTAAATAAGAATTAAAAACAATTAAAAATTTTTCATAGTAATTTAAATTATTTATATCAAAAGAACTAATATCAATATATTCAGAAGACTTATATGCTTTTTTTGAAACACATAATATTTGTTTATCTATATCACATATAACATCACCATCAATTAAATTTTCATCTAATGTAAATCCATTTATTATACCTTCAAACTTATAGCCATTCATAAATCTAAAACTACCTCATCTATATTTATATTTTTTTCTTTTAATATACCATAATTAATAAGTCTATCACATAAATCGATTATTTTAATATCATTTATCTCAGTAACTGGACATATACTAAAATCTTTTTTTATAACATTCTTTGAATACAATAATTCTTCTGGATTAGTTGTAAAATTCAAAACAATTATATTATTATTCATAAGTAAAGAATAGATTTTATCTCTATCATCATTACTTAAAAAACATAAAATATTATCTAAATAAATAAATTTAAACTTTTTTAAAACTCCATATAATATAGAAATTATTATTTTTTTATCAAAAGGTATTTCATTTATATCTTTATATTTATAATTAGACAAACCAAAATTTAAAATGTAATTATCAATTAATTCCGAATTTTCACCACTAAGTAATAATTCATTATAAAGATTATTAGAAATAAAATAAAAATTCTTATCTACATAATATAATTTATTTTTTAAATTACTAATATTATTTTTACTTAAAAAATTACCATCTATATTTATATAACCATCATATTCTTCATATCCCATCAAAATAGGTATTAAAGTATGACCAGAAAAATAAAAAGAATTCCATTTTTCAGATAAACAAAATGATGCATTTTTTATAGCATTTTTGTATTTTAAATTGCGTACTTCTATATATTTCATAATATCCCCTTTAAATTATATCAAATATTTAAAAAGAAATAAATAAAAAAAGAACCGAAGTTCTTATTTAACAAAAGGTATTAAAGCCATAAAACGTGCTTTTTTTACTTCACCAGCAATAAATCTTTGATGTTTAGCGCATGCTCCTGTAATACGACGAGGTAAAATTTTACCTTTATCAGAGCTTACATATCTTTTAATTACATCAACATCTTTATAATCAACTGTTTTACCAGCACACATTTGACAAACCTTTTTCTTTTTTCTAAAAAATTCTGCCATATATTTCTCCTATTCTAGGAAATTATCATCTATAGAAACACTTTCGCCAAATTCACTATAAGTATCATTACTTAAGTCAGTACCATCTGTACTTGGCATCATGCTATCACTACTTCTTTGCGATTTAGAATCAAGAAATTGCACATTATCTGCAACAACTTCAAATGAAGTACGATTGTTTCCATCTTTATCAGTATAACTTCCAGTTTGTATTCTGCCCTCTATAGCAACTTGGCTTCCTTTATCTAAGAAGTTGCACACATTTTCAGCTTGCTTTCTCCAAACAAGTATATTTATAAAATCTGCAACTCTTTCACCATTATTACTAAATGGGCGATTAATTGCTACACTAAAACGTGTAAAAGGTATACCTGAACTAGTTGTTCTAAGTTCTGGTTTGATCGTAATACGACCAACTAATAATGCTTTATTCATAATTATTCTCCTACTTTTGTTATTAAATGACGTACGATATCAGCATCAATAGTAGCAAGTCTATTAAATTCATTTACAGAGTTTTCATTTTCTGTTTCAAAGTTTAAAACAAAATAATGTCCTGATTTAAATTTTTTAATTTAGTATGCTAATTCTCTTTGTCCCATATCAGTTTCACCTGTAATAGATGCTTTGTTATCAGTTAATACTTTTTTATACTTGTTTAATACTGCATTAACTTCTTCTTCTGATAAAGTAGGTTTTACAATAAACATAACTTCATATTTTTTCATTCTAATTCACCTCCTCATGGTCATAGGCTTTGCACTAAGCAAAGCAAGGAGTAAATAAATACTCGCTTAAGATTATAGCAAATAATTTTTAACTTGTAAACCTAAAATGAATAATTTTATTAACTTTCAGAGAAAAAATTAAATACTATTTTTATCATATAAACTTATTTTTTTTCATACTTCTATATCAACATATGGTTTTATATATTTAATATAGTAATTATAATAAACATTAATCTTTAAATATTTTTTTAAACTTACTTTTAAGTATTTCTTTATCTATACTAGGATAATATTTTTTTATATCTAATTTTAAATAATATTTAGTATTTTTTCACATTTTAGTATTTTTTTAAATATCTAGCTCCATAGTATACTCCTCTTTCTTTTATAGATGTGCAAGAATAATGGTACATTCCTTTCATAAAGTATTCTTCTAATATTAGCATAATACTCCAGTGAATTATTTGATCAGGATAAAACATTGGTTTATGAATTACTCTTACTTTTCTACTTATTCCATCTATTATAATAGCTTCTTTACTTTTATTTGGTACATACAATTTATTAACTAACATTTTTCGTATTTCCATAGCACTAAAAAAAGAAGAATCTAGTATTCATTCTACTTCTTTTCTTCCTCTTTTACCTTTTGATTCTTTATTTATTGCTTTCATTATGCTATCAATATTTGTTATTTTTCAAATATATTGTTATATCTTTTTCTTTTCCTAACTGGTTAATTCATAAACAAATTGCTTATAAGTCTATTGGTGTTTCATGTAAATTACTAAACCAATCCAGATCGACTTAATTTTTAGCAAGTGCTAAGGAAAATAATGTGCAAGTATTTTATACTTTATTATATATTTTATAAGCTTCCGCGAGCCAACATTATTATTATCATTATCGGACCCATTATTAGCATTAGATAACCACAAGCCAGCATTATTAGAATTATTATACGCGCCGCCGACCAGGGAAGTCAGAACGTTGGGCTCATCAGCACATTAAATCCCCACTATATTTTGTACAAACCTCCGCCTTCTCTTCGGTTTGTACACTTATTATTTATACTTTTTTTCTTCGATTTATATTTTAATCTTGTCCAGATGGAGCTGTCTAGAGGTTGGCCACCTCCCGTCCTCCGCTTGTCTGGTGTCTTATAAGCCGCGAGCCAACAGCACTAACACCAGCACCACCAACACTGGACCCAAGATTAGCAAAAGATAACCACAAGCCAGCAACATTAGAATAAAAATACGCGCCGCCGACCACTAATATCATGTCACCTGAACTTCCAACATAAACATCTTTAATTCCTGAAGGATTATTTGTATCGGTATTAGTTGTATCTATTTCTGTTGGTAAACCTATTAATGGATTATTACTATCATAACCAACTTTAGTTATATAGCCGAATCCACCATTATCACCAAAAGATTTATTTATGTATCCTAAGGCTTTATAATTCCCATCAAATGTATCAGATTTATATGTTATAAAATCATAATTGATATATGCTTGGTAATCTTTTATATTTATGCCATCTAAGAAGTCAGCTGTATTTCCATATATATCTTCTATTCCTCTATAGATCATACTATGTTTACCATCATTTACTAAACATCCTGATTGCATACCTAATGAATCAGTACCTCCCATTGTTATAGCACCTAATCGATTGCCACTGTCATCATAATTTTCAGTTACGCCTTTTCCTAATTTTGTTTGACTATCGTAATCTGCATATTCTACTAAATATAACATTTGTAATACATACCAGTGATAATCTAATATTGAAAAATCTGTTCCTAATGCTGATGCACTTTCTCTAAGGGTTGGTAAATTAGCACGAGCACTTGGATAAACACCATTTTTTGATTTTCCTGTGAAAGTGCCTTCTGTTGCTAGCTCAATAGTACTCATCAATTCAACATTGCTACTGCTGTTTTTATTTGAAGTATTACTTCCACTACTAGAGTTATGGTCAGCATCTATTCCGCCACTCATCTTATATCTGCCTACACTAAATGGTTCACTATATGAGTAACCTTCTTGTTCATACTTTGATATATATTGATATTCTACTCCATTTACGACTTCTCTTTTATAATAAAATCCTGGTATATATGTTAATACTTCCCCATTACTTCCATCAAATTTAAAATTACTATCTCCATACCATGCTGTTACTTTTCTTGTTTCGGCATTATAATTATAACTTTTTATTTCACTCCATG
>CAKPJE010000029.1 GCA_934162555.1 uncultured Bacilli bacterium
AAGTAAATGTGACAAATATGTGACAAAACCATATTTTTCTATATTATCGTATACTGAAAAATTAATAATTATTTTGAAAAATTTTTTTTAAAAAAACTAATTCGATTTAGCAAAATTAACAGCAAAACAAGCAAAAAACAACTGACTCTTAATCAGTGGGTCGAGGGTTCGAATCCCTCAGTGTCCACCATCCATTAAATCAATAAAATCAATGGTTCACAGGTTTTTAATTTGAATTTAGTCATGACGGGTATATTTTTACTTTTGATTATCTCAACTATTCTATATTATTTGGTTGTTTTTATCGAAAAAAGGAGGAAAAATGAATAAATATAAAGTTTATGTTTATGCTATATGCAAAAATGAGGAGAAGTTTGTTCATAACTGGGTTAAGTCTATGAGTGAAGCTGATGGTATATATGTACTTGATACTGGATCAACTGATAATACTGTTCAATTATTATTGGATGAGGGTGTTAATGTTGTTTCTAAAAAAATTGTTCCATGGAGATTTGATGTTGCTAGGAATGAGTCTTTAAAACTTGTTCCAACAGATGCTGACATTTGTGTTTGTACTGATTTGGATGAATTATTTGAGCCTGGTTGGAGAGAAAAGCTTGAAAATACTTGGGAAAGTAGTGTAAATAGAGTATTATATACTTATAATTGGAGTATTAATGATAAGGGTATACCTGTTGTTACTTTCTTTAGAGAAAAGATACATGATCGTTTTAATTATAAGTGGGTCTATCCTGTTCATGAAATACCTGAATTTACTGGAGAAAATGAGATTGTTAAGACTAATGAGGAAATTATTTTAAATCACTTCCCTGATACATCTAAGTCCAGAAGTTCTTATTTAAATTTGCTTGAGTTATCTGTTAAAGAAAATCCTAGTAATGATAGAAATATGCATTATTTAGGAAGAGAATATATGTATTACGGTAAGTGGAATGAATGTATTGATACTTTAATTAAACATTTAAAACTTAAAAGTTCAACTTGGAAAGATGAGAGATCTGCTTCTATGAGATTTATTGCTAGAGCTTATGTTGGTCTTGGAAGACTTGATGAGGCTAATTTGTATTTAGATAAGGCTATTGAAGAAGCACCTTATTTAAGAGATCCTTATGTTGAAAAAGCTTTTCTTTCTTATGAGAATGGTGATTATAAGAGTGCTGAAAAATATTTGAAGAAAGCTTTAAAAATTAAAAAGCATGAAAAAACTTACATTAATGAGACTTTTAGTTGGGATAATACTATTTATGATTTACTTTCTATTTGTACTTTTTATAATGGTAAATTTTCTGAATCTTTGAAATGGGTTAATAAAGCTATTTTGCTTGAATCTAATGAGAGACTTTTGAATAATAAAAAAATTATTGAAGAGTATATTAAAAATAATTAATTTTGTGATAAAATAGTAATTATGAAAAAGTTTTTGATTTGGCTTATAAGGGTTTATCAATCTATACCTTTTGGAATGCATGGGGCTTGTAGATTTACTCCTAGTTGTTCTAATTATGCTATTGAAGCTATTAGTGTTTATGGGGCTTTTAAGGGTTCTATTTTAACTATTAGACGGGTTTTTAGGTGCACTCCATGGAGTAATGGTGGATATGATCCTGTACCAAAAAAATAATGTCTTTGGGCTTTGGTAACCTTTAGATATTATTTTTATTTGTAGTAATATTTTTTACCTATATACTCTATTTTTTCGTTTTCTATTCTTATGAATGAACCATCAGGTATTGCTAGGATTGGTTCTTTTTTGCTTACCTCTTCTATTTCTTTTATTAAGTCTTGATTATAGTGTGGATATATTGATGTTTGGAAATAGTTTAATCCTTCATAATCATATAGTTTTTCTCCTTCAAATTCATCTATATATATTACTCTTTTTGTTTGGTTCATTGCGCCGGCACTTACGCCTATTATAAGGGGTACTTTTTTTAGTTCTTGTTGTAGTTCATTTTTATTTATTATTTGCATTTGAATGTGTGGTGCACCACCTAACAAAAATATTATATTGCTTTCTTTTATATATTTTTTTGCATCTGTTTTATTTGTTTCTTCATCTATCGTATTTATTTTTTTGAAGTTTAATCCTATTTGCTTGAAACACTTTATTTTGTTTTCTATACTTTCTTGCTGTTTTTCTGGTTCTTTTTTATAAGCTGATATAAATGTTATAGTTGAATTTTCCTTTATGTCTTTTAACATGTATTCTTTTTCTTTTTTTGTGAATCCTTTTTCTTTATCGATTTTACTGAATAGATAGTTTACCATTTTACAGCCTCCTTGATTAATTTTTTTTATTCATAAATTTTAATTATTAGTGATATAAGCGCAATTAAAGTTGTTAATATTAAATATATTATCCATACTGTCTTTATTTTTTCTTTTAATGTTTTGGTTTCATTATTTTTTGTTTGCTCTATATTTGATTCCTTTATGGTTGTTTCTTTATTATCTTTTGGTTCTGTTTCTTTTATTACTTTTTTTACTGGTTTGGTGTTCGTACTAGGTATACTTTTAATTTCATCATAAGATTTATGTGAATTATTTTCTAAAAGATTTAGCAGATTAATTTTATAGATATCTTTTTCTCTACTTGTTTTTGATATAAGTATACCCTTATAAGTTGTTAATTCATTTTTGCTTCCTTCTAATAGTAAATTTTCTGGATTTAATGTTTCTAACATTATGACTTTTTCTTTTTCATTTACTGTATATATTACTGAGATATGTCCATGAATTTTTTTGAATATTTCATCTGCTGGTAATTCCAACTCGTACTTTGTACGACCAGCTTCTTTATTTTGTTCTATTATTTTACCATCGAATTTTCCTTCTTTTAAATTAGGATAATAATAAAATAGTAATTTTTTATATGCTAGCATATTATATTTTCTTAGGGAGCGTTCTAATTTTTTTAATTTAATTTCATTAAGATATTCTATTATATATTCATTATTCATATTATTCTTCCTTACATATATTTATTATAACATGAGTTTTATTAAAATAATAACATTATTAATTTATTTTTAGTAATCTTATGTTATAAATTCCATGATGTCTTCAAATGGTGTTGTCAAACAAACGTTTTATTTATTAAACACTTAAAAAATAACCTTTTGAAGTCGTTATATTTTTGCAATTGTCATAATGAAATGATTTTATATATTTGGGCATAAAAAAATTCTGAAATTCTCTCAAAAATTTAGCTATGATATAAATGATGTTGGTATATTTAATCCCTATAATTAACTAAAAAAATAAAACTACTGATGCCATATTTGAATTATTTGACACTTATAATTTTTTGATTTTGTTTTTGATAATTTTATATTTTTTTACTATAATTATTATAAATGCATATTTTACTTTTTATTATGCAATTGTATAGACCAAACACCATTTTTTTGATAGAATAATATTGTAATGGAGTTGAAAATGTGTTAAATAATTGGAATAAAATGTCAGAGATTGAAAAATTTGCAAAAATATGGCAAATACAATTAAATGTTGAATACAAAAAACCACAAAAAAATATCAGGATATCATTTAAAGATGTTGGACCATTTTGTGAATATTTAGCATTAGATTTTGCACCAGGTTATCAAGGTGGTGGCTCTGGGGGAATGGGGTATGATTTATACAATAAAAGTGAAACAAAAGCTATTGAAGTTAAATCATGTTGCACAATTCAAAACTGGAAATGCAAAAAATGTGATGCAAAATTTAACAATTTATTTATGGACCATTGTCCTGATTGTGGTGGTAATGATTTTGATGTGGTTGATGATAGTAGATTCAGTATAAATGCTAGAGAAATATTACGACAATATGATAAAGATATATTTGGTGGTTTTATATTTAGTCATATATCTGAACAAGAACAAATCAAAAGTAAAAATGTTCTTGTTGTCAAAGTAGAATGGTTTAAATTAAATTTTGATGATGATCCTGATTTAAAGAAGATTAGACTTACTTATTTTATAAATCAAAGAGATAAAGGGGCAAAAGATAACAATAATCTTCTACCATATAGTTTTGATTTTTATAAATTAGCACCCCAAAAAGTTTGCGAAATGTATATTAATATTAATTATGCAGATCTTAATGCCAAACCAAAAATAACAAAAAAATTAACTAGTTCTTATCCTAGAGTTAATGGAAGTGTCTTACGAAAGAAAGAATATGAATTATTTAAAAAATTGGATTCGTTTGATCCAAAAACTAATACAGCTGAAGCAAAAGATTTTACTTTAAATATTCCTTATAGAAGAAAAAATTTAGGTAAAGATCGAGGTGACACAAGGGTAAGGCTAGATAAGGCATTAAAAAATAAAGTAGAAATATAATCTACTTTATTTTTTTATACCATTTTAAAGCTTCTTTGTAAAATTGTTCATCTAATTCTATTCCAATAAATTTTCTATTATTTTTGATTGCAGCTATACCAGTTGATGCACTGCCACATGTAAAATCTAATATCGTGTCATTTTCATTCGAAAAAATGTTTATTAGTGAGCTTAGTAATTGAACTGGCTTTTGTGTTGGATGTATATTATTTTGATCTTTTTTATATTCAAATACATTTCTGACAATTTTTTCACCTTTTGGAATATTAAATACAACAGTATTTTCTTCATCCCATATTCTTTTCATCTCGTCATATTCAATAAAATTTGGCATCTTATCAATTTTATATTCTTTAATCAATGCATTATAATTATTCTCTGTTGGAATGTAAAAAGTCCTATTAGCATATCTAAAACAATGATCTAAGCCTTGTCCTAATTTATCCATAATTTCTTTTTTATTACCACCACAATATTCAAGCATATTTTTAAAATACTTTCTTAAACCCACAGAATTTGATTCATCTAATGATTTCCTAATTAATAACATCTCTTCATAGTAATTTAGTGGCGTTGTTTTGGCCGAAAATCCATTTGCATGATTATTTTTTATCCATATCATCTTATTAGATAAAGAATATTTTTGAAATATACATAATTCATAATTCAATGTAAATGTCATTGGTTCTTGAGAAAATAGTATCATATTTGAATTAGCTTTTGATATTTTAAAGCATGTTTCCAGCATTTCCTTTATTTCTATTGGATAATCCCACGTTGGTATATTTCCTTTTTTCTTCCACCCTTCTATTGATAATCCTTGTACTGTGCCATATGGTATATCAGTTATTATGTGATCAACAATGATATTTTTATTTATTAAATATTTCATAACTGATATGCAGTCGCCATTTATTAAAACAAAATTTTTATCATAATAATAATCTTTTATAACTTTTTCGTCTTTCATATGTTTTAAAACTGCATTGGAAATTTTTTTTGATACTCTTGTGAAATCTGTTTTTGATTTTACTTCCTTATTGTGTTTTTTTATTTCTTCGCTAAGCATATTTAATCCTCCTAGTAAATCTTTATCTATCCTATAGTTATGTTTTCTATTATAAATAAAATAGATTTGTTGACATCGACTTAATTTATTATATCATACTTAGCACAATATACTTAAATTTTAAACATAATTATTTTTGATTAATGAATATAACAAAAGCAAATAAATTTGCTTACATCTCCTCACGGTGATGTGATTTCTGCTTCACAAAGATTGTCTAATCTCTCCACAGGCTTAAATTTCGATAGTCGCTACCGTATTTTTTTCTTTAAAACTAAAGAAATCTTGTTCGTTCTTTTTTTATCCTTTAACATATAACTAAACTTTCCATGTATAACTCTGTTCCTTAAAATATAATATTTATACTTGCATTTATGTATAAATATTTATAGCCCACATTTTACACATTTGTATAATCTTTTATATTGTCACAAGAACTTGTATAATCATCATTTTTATTAGACTGGTAAATTCTAAATTTATGTGCTATGTACATCATATCACTAACCAACTGCATCAATGATACCATTTATTTTAGTAAATAACAAAATTTTTTGAATTTATAATTATTTTAAAATGTATTTTAAACATTTTGAATTTTTAATATACATTTTTTCATATGACTTTCCTATTTATAAAAAAGAGCGCTGCTCTTGCATTATTAATTTTTTTTCTTATAATTAACTGGATATCTATGTATTATATCTTTATATATATCCATCAATATTTTTTTATCATGATTACTATATTCTGTACTTGCATTAACATATTCAATGTCACTATATATTTCTTCTAAGTCTTTTAAAACCACTCTAGAATTCTCAATTTTATATTCATAACCTAATTGTGGATAGCAATTGAAATCATTTGGTTTAACTATTCTATTAAATTCATCATCAATTAATATTGTATCTTCTCCTACAATTCTAAAATCATTGTCAACATTTCTAATATCATTGTCAACAATTCTTTTGATATCTTCAAATGATATAATTGGAAATCCAATACTATCTAGATATTTTACTAAATACGTATTACCTTCTATATTGGCTTCTTTTTCTAATGAATATACATATTTATTGTCATCATAAAATTTTGGATTATGTTGCCTTATAATGCGCTCCTTTATTTGTTTGATATCTTCTACACTGGAAGACTGTAAAATAATTTGTCGATAATACTGTAAAACATGTATATACTCGTGAAATAGCGTAAATAAAGCGTCCATTTCACCATTTGCAAATCTTTCTATTTCTGTTTGACTCAAATAAATAAAGTTATCTTTTGCCTTTCCTTTTAGATTGTGTAAACTTTCTACTTTACATTTTAAATTTATTTTTTTTGAATCATACATTGTCTCCGCAAACATACATATTACACTACTAATTGTATCTATATCAAAATAATTTTTTTTATTTAAACAATTTAAAATAACAAAATTGTTAATAACTTCATTGTTTACAACTTTTGTTTTTAGTAGAATTGATAAATTTATTTTTTCTTCTTCTGTTAATTCTTCATTTTTCTTTATTTTATCAACAATTTTGTTAATAAAATTATTTATATTTATTTCTTTTATAGATATTAGTTTACTTTTTATTTGATATTTTTTTAATGCGTATAATATTAAATTTATTTTATCACTTTCTAGATTTAAAGATTTTAATTCCAGTAAGGTTAATTCCAATTCTGTATATAGTACTTTTAATTTTTTATTTTCTTCTTTACAATTATTACATTCAATATTTGTTGAATAATTTTTACAGGATGGACAAAAAGAATTATTAACAATTTCTGTTACTATTTTTAATAGTTTATTCTCTAAAGCCGTTTGTTTTGTTTCCATTACTTAATTCCTTTTCTTTTCTTATATATTCTTTTAGAAGTTCTAAATAATACATTTTTTTGGTTATGTTTTTTTCATTTACATATGCTAAATAGCATGCTCTTATTTCATCATATAAATTTTCATCCATATTTATAACCTTAATCCTGCATCTGCATTTAAACTTAAATCTGCGATATCACCATTCTGATATGCATAATATGCTGCGGCACCTATCATTGCACCATTATCTGTACAAAATTTCATTGCAGGCACGATTAATTCAATACCAGCTTCTTTACATTTTTTATCAAATGTTTCTCTTAATCCTTTATTTGCACTTACTCCACCTGCTATTATTAGTCTTTTCGTATTATATTCTTTTAAAGCTTTCATTGTTTTTTTAACTAAAATGTTGATAACTCTATTTTGAAATGAACATGCTAAATTTTCTTTAATAATTTCATTTCCTCTTTGTTCTTCATTATGTTTTAGATTTATAACTGCACTTTTTAATCCACTGAAACTAAAGTTATAGCTTTCATCATCTAGAGGTATTGGCAAATCATATGTATCTTTTCCTATATGAGCTAAATTATCGACTCCTGGTCCGCCAGGATATGGTACTCCTAGAATACGAGCTACTTTATCATATGCTTCTCCTACTGCATCGTCTAGTGTTCCGCCTATTCTTTCAAAACTGTAATCTTTATCCATATAGTATAAATCTGTATGGCCACCACTTACAACAAGTGCGATTAAAGGAAATTCCAATCTTTTTACTAAATTGTTTGCATATATATGTCCTGCCATATGATTTACCTTTATTAATGGCTTATTATAGACAAATGCGCATGTTTTAGCAGCTAGTAGTCCAACTAGTAGTGAACCTATTAATCCAGGCCCATATGCTACTGCAAAGGCATCTATTTCTTCCATTTTCATATTTGCTTTTCTTAGTACATCTTCTATTACTAGAGTAATGCTTTCTACATGCATGCGGCTTGCTATTTCAGGTACAACACCACCATAGTTTGCATGGGTATACATTTGTGTTACTAAAGAGGTTGCAATTTCTTCTAAACCATTTTTTATTATTGACACACTAGTTTCATCGCAACTAGATTCAAATGCCATTATGTACATATTATCACCTTATCATTAAAATACCATTATTTTTACCATAATAGTTTTTTCTTATTGCTTCTTTTTTAAATCCATATTTTTCATATAGTTTAATTGCGCTTTCATTTTCTTCATTTACTTCTAATGAAATTCCTAAATTATATGAAATTATATATTCCATCATTTTGCTTGCAATTCCTTGTTTTCTGTATTCTTTTTTTACAAATATGTAATTTATTTCTATTCTGTCATAAATTATTGAAAAATCAACAATTCCGACGAGATTATTTTCAATATAATATCCATATACCTTTTCAAAATCATTGTGTGAAAACTTGTAATCACAGATATCTATAGAATCATAATCATTGATTTCTTTTAGCATTTAAATTTTCCTCTGCTTCTGTTTTCTTTAGATAATTAGGTACTAGCAAATGTGGATTTATGCTTTCATCTTTGTATTTATTTATTAATTTTAAAATATCTACTTTTGGTTCATATGCGTTTTCATAATCATATGATACAATTTTTCCTTTAAATCCTTTTGTTATTTCATCATAACTAATATATCTATCTGGCGCTATGTTTTTTATGCCATCGTATATTCCTGCAAAGACATATCCTCTTCTTGCATCTATTATTGGACATACTACTTCATCATAACCACTTGCCATTGTTTCTAATTCTGATATTGATGCTATTTCAATATTTAACAAAAAAGCTAATGTTTTTGCAACTGTTACACCACATCTTATGCCTGTAAATGATCCTGGTCCGTTTACTACAAATATTTTATTTATATCTGCTGGTTTTAAATTGTTTTTTTTAAAGTTTTCGTCTATTAAAACCATTAATTTATTTGATAAATTATTATCATTTTGCAAATTAACATTAAATATTATTTCATTATTTCTTATGAATGAAATTATTACTCTACTTGATGCTGTATCTAAAAATAAGTAGTTCATAATGAAACCTCAAGTAATTCCTCATATTTTTTTCCATGTGGAGTGAAGATTAAAACTCTTTTTTCTTCATCTATTATTTTAAATTTAATGTCTAATCTTTCTTTTGGCAAAAGATCTTTTATTGTTTCTGCCCATTCGATAATTACAACTCCACCTTTTGTAAAATATTCTTCTATTCCTAATCCTTCTGAATTTCCATCTAATCTATATACATCCATATGGTACAAAGGTAATTCACCATTAGGATATTCCTTTATTATTGTATATGTAGGAGATGTTATAATTTCTTCAATTCCTAGAGCTTGCGCAAATCCTTTTGTGAATACTGTTTTTCCACTTCCTAATTCACCGTCTAGGCATATTACCATGTTTGGGAACTTTTCTGATTCTAAATTTTGGGCAATTTCCATTGTTTCCATCTCATTACGTGTTGTTATTTTATAATCCATTTCTTATCACCAATACAATTATATAAAATATATAAATCTAATTCAATAGTTTTATTAATTTTTTACATAAAAAAAATAGTAAAAAAAGCAAAAAAAAATTAGCAACTTGCTATTTTCGCTTATCACTATTTTCGCCGTAAGTGAGCTTAACTTCTGTGTTCGGGATGGGAACAGGTGTACCCTCACTGCTATCGTTACTAATTTAAGAATTAATAATAATTCTCTGAAAACTAAGATAATGTGTGCAACATAATTCTAAATCATTTTAGTAAAAATCAATAAATATAGGATTAAATCCTCGATCTATTAGTATTAGTCAGCTCAACGTATTACTACGCTTCCACCTCTAACCTATCAACCATGTAGTCTTCATGGGATCTTACTATATAAAATATGGGAAAACTCATCTTGAAGTTGGCTTCACGCTTAGATGCTTTCAGCGTTTATCCATTCCATACATAGCTACTCTGCACTGCCACTGGCATGACAACAGATACACCAGAGGTATGTCCGTTCCGGTCCTCTCGTACTAGGAACAGCTCTCCTCAATTTTCCTACGC
>CAKPJE010000030.1 GCA_934162555.1 uncultured Bacilli bacterium
TACCTATTTTATTGAAAGTTATTAGGTTAGAATCACAGTCTTCATTATATATAACTAAATCATCTATTTCTTTTAATTTTTTTATAGCATATTTTCTTAAATCGGTTACATATTTATTTATATTTTCTATGCCTATTTTATTTAAATATTCAATTATTGTACCAAAAGCAAGTATTCCTTCAATATTTGGTGTTCCTGCTTCAAAACGTCTTGGGACATCATCATATACTCTTGTTGTATCACTTGCAAATGATGCATTCATGCCTCCACCAAATTCAAGTGGTTGCATTTCATTTAAATATTCTTCTTTACCATATAAAACACCTACACCAGTTGGTCCACACATTTTATGGGCTGAAAAAGCTAAAAAGTCCATATCTAAGTCTTTGACATCTATTTTCATATGAGGTACACTTTGGGCTCCATCTATTACAACTTTAATGTTTTTTGAATGGGCATATTTAATAATTTCTTTTATTGGTCTAACATCACCTAAAACATTAGTTACATGGGCGATTGATATGACTTTTGTATTTTTATTAATTGCTTTTTTAACATTTTCTAATGTTACTTTATTGTTTTCAAGATCAATATATTTTACTTTTATATCGTTTCCTAATTCAAACCATGGTAGAACATTAGAAGCATGTTCGGCTTTGGTTATTAATACTTCATCATTTGGTTTTAGTTTATTTTTAAAGTAACCGAATGCTATTTTATTTAATGAATCAGTTGTATTATAAGTAAAAACTATTGTTTTTGGATCTGCATTTATAAATTTACTTACCAAAAATCTTGCGTGATCATATTTATTATCAGCTATTATTGCTATGTCATAATCACCTCTATGAATATTAGCAGTTTCTTCTAAATAATATTTTTTTATTGGATTTAAAATACAACTAGGTTTAAGTGATGTCGCACTTGAATCTAAATACACATAATTTTTTAAAACTTCAAAGTCTTCTCTATTCATATTTCACCTCCATTTTTTCTATAAAATCATTTATTATTTCGTTATTTTTTAAATTTCTTTTCAAAAATCCTTCTATTAATAAATTTGTTGCTTCTTTTCTACTTAATCCTCTTGATTCCATGTAGAACAAATTTTCTTCATTGAATGCTCCTATTTTGGCACTATGGGATGCTTCGACATCATATTCTTCTATTAATAATAATGGTTTTATTGTACTGTTTAGTTCGTTTAAATTGATTATTTCATTTTCTTGATTAGCTTTTGCATTTTTACATCCGTTTGGTATTATGGTTGTAACATTAAGATTTAAAGTACCATTTTTAACACATAAACCATCACATTTTATATCGCTTATAGTTTCTCTTATGTTATGGTTTACTATAACATCTATATTATCATTTCCGTTTGCAATATCTTTTAAAACAAATTCTACTTTAGCGTTTGTTCCGTTTAAATTTATTAAATCATATTCCTTTGTTTCAATGTTGTGGTTTATTTTATTTATGCAAAGAACGCTATTAGCGAGTAATGTATATTTATATTTAATTTTGGTTTTTAAATCTTTTTGAATTTCATATAGGTTTAAAGAAACATCATTATCTAAATTGATGTTAAATGATACTTTTATATCGTCTTCTACGATTATACATAAATCAGTTGTATTATGGATATATATTGTAAATTCATCAATTCCAAATCTTTCCATTTTACCGTTTGATATAACAACTATACTTTCATCTAATTCTTTAGTTAATTCTTTATTACTCAATATTATTTTATTCATGGTTTTCCTTTTCATCTACTTCATTAGTACTAGTATTGTATAAGTTATAGCCTTTTTCTTCTATTTCTTTAACTAAAGATAGATCACCATTTTTAACAATTTTACCGTTTAACATAATATGTACATAATCTGGTTTAATGTAATCAAGTAAATTTTCATAGTGTGTAATCATTAATATTGCTGGTTTGTATTCTTTAAAGTATTCATTTATGTTTGAGGCAACTATTTTTAAGCTTTCCATGTCAAGTCCAGAATCTATTTCATCAAGTAAGATAAAATTTGGTTTTAGCATATACATTTGGAGTATTTCATTTTTTTTCTTTTCTCCACCTGAAAATCCCAAGTTGATACTTCTATGTAACATATCTTTGTTTATTTCTAATTTATCACATAGGCCATTTATTTCTTTAACGAAGCTATACAATTTAAAATTTTCATTATCTCTTAAGGCACTTCTCATTAGGTCAGCTGTAGTAACGCCTTCTATTTCATTTGGCATTTGCATTCCTAAGAAAATACCTTTTTTACTTCTTTCGTTTGTTTTTAAATTTATGATGCTTTCGCCATCTATTAATATATCACCATTTTTAATAGTATAGTTAGGATCACCCATTATTGTTTTTAATAAGCTTGATTTACCTACTCCGTTTGGTCCCATAATAGTATGAATTTCACCTGCATTTATTGTTAAGTTAAAATCTTTTATAATTGTTTTATTTTTAATTTCTATTTTTTGCACATTTCTTCACCACCTAATATTTTATCATTTTTTTTAAATAAATTGAATATAAATGTATAAAAAAAACATAATTAATAGTGGATATGCGCAGATATTCATGCAAAAAGGACTTAAATGTCCTTTTTAGTTTAGAATTATTGAATATATTTTGGCATCAACAAGTTCATCTCTTTTATTTAAAACAGATTTCCTTAATGTACCCTCATATTCAAATCCACATTTAATTAATACTTTACCACTATTAATATTTTCTACTTCATGATAAGCCTGCAGTCTAACTATACCTATTTCTTTAAAATACTTTATTAATTCTAATAAAGCTTCTTTTACAATTCCTTTTCCCCAATAATTATAACCTAATGCATAGCCTACTTCACCACATAACATTTTTTCATTTAAATTAACAAGTCCAATTGATCCAATTACTTTGTTTGTGTCTTTGCATACAATAGCCCATTGATAATTGTTTATTTTTTTAGATTCTTCTTCCCACATTGAGCATATTTCATATGACTGATTTACATTTTCATGCGTATACCATCTTAAATATTTAGTTACTCTATCATCATTTGCCCAATTTTCAAACATATCTTTGCCATCTTCTTTTTTAAATGGTCTTAATATTAATCTTTCTGTTTCTATAATTTTTGTTCCCCTATTATTTAACATAAATTGCCTCCCCTTTTATTATATCATATTTAAAAAAATAATTTAATTTTTTATTTTTATGTTGTATAATTATTTTGGAGGTAATTATGGATTGTATATTTTGTAAAATTGGTAAGGGCGATATTCCTTCATATACTTTATATGAAGATGATAAAATTAAGGTTTTTTTAGATATTAACCCTATTTCTAATGGACACACTTTAATTGTTTCTAAAAATCATTCTGTTGATTTGGATGATACTTCTTTAGAAACTATTAATTATATTTTTTCTAAAGCAAAAGATATTAAGAAATTACTTGAAACTAAATTAAATCCGATTGGTGTTAGATTAGTTCAAAATAATGGTAAATTAGAAGAAGTTAAACACTTTCATTTACATTTAATTCCTTTTTATGATAATAATGATAAAATGAGCGTTCAAGATGTATATAAAATACTAAGTAATTAGTATTTTTTTAAAAGATAGGTTTTACCCTATCTTGAAAGCTTTTTTTAATTCATATATTTTTTGTTCATACTCATCTTTGTGTTTTAAGATTGTTGCATTTTCAAGGTTGGCACTGCTAGAACCTACACAAGTACTTAGATCAATTTCGACATTGTTGGCTTTTGAAAAATCTGAGCATGCTATTACGCATTCTTGTAGTGGCCCTGTAAATGTAACTCCATCAAAATTACATTTTTTAAGGTTACGTTCATATATTTTACCCGGATTAATACTAACACCTATTGTGTTTTTAAAATCTGCATGTTCAATTATACAGTTATCAAATGAGCCTGTAAATATGACACCGTTTAAATTAGTATAGCCTAGATCTTTATTCATGATTGTTTGAGGATTAATTACAACTGGTCCATTGCATCCTTCAAAAGATGTTCCCCTTATGAAAGTATTATCAAATTTTCCTTCTACTTTAGCATCTCTTAAATTAACAAAACTTAAGTTTTTAGCTGATATTGTTTGAGGATTAATTACAGCATTTTTACTTCCTGTAAAGTCAGCATTACAAATAAATGTTCCATCAAATGGCCCTGTAAATGTAACTGAATTTGCTTTGATGTAACTTAAATTTTTTTGAAATACAGTTTGGGGATTAATATTGACATTTAGATTAGTAAAATCGATTCTACAAACATCAACATTATCAAATGATAAATTAGATAAATCTAATCTTTCAATGTTTTTAAAACTTAAAAAATATTTGTACTTACTACCTTTGATATTGTTATAATCAAATAGTAATAATTCTAAGGTTGCATTATCTAATTTTATTTTTTCTTTTCCCTTATATTCTTTTAACATTTTTTGAAATTCTTTTCTCAAATCATATAATTTTTCTCTTTTCATTATACCCTCCTATTTCAAATATATCACATAAGTATAAAAAAAACAACTAAATATGCTTTTTTTTAGAAAAAAAGAAGCTTTATGCTTCTTATAGGTTTGGATAAACACTAACTTGTTTTTTGTCTTTTCCAAGTCTTTCAAATTTTACATAACCACTTATTTTTGCAAATACTGTATCATCTGAACCGATCCCAACGTTTACGCCTGGATATATTTTTGTTCCTCTTTGACGATAAAGAATAGATCCACCTGTTACATATTCACCATCAGCGGCTTTTGCGCCTAATCTTTTTGATTCAGAATCACGGCCGTTTTTAGTTGAACCTTGACCTTTTTTATGCGCAAATAATTGTATATTTAATTGCATTAATTCAAACACAACTCTCGCCTCCTATTTTGATATTGTTTTTATATTGTTTTGATAATTCAGTTAGTAAGTCAATCATATTGTTAATCAAAGTATCAATAACTTCATTATGTTTTAAAACTGTTATTATAACATCTTCATCCTCACTATGTTTAATAGAATTTTTATCTATTTTTAAACATGCATTTACTGTTGTAATAACTATAGCACTTATAGAAGCACATACTATATCTTTGCCATAATCATCAAAATTACTATGACCTTTTAGTATGATTTTTTCTATTTTATTGTTTTTAACAAAATAATTTACTTTTACCATACTTATGCCTTAATAGACTTAATTTCAACTTTTGTATAAGGTTGTCTATGTCCTTGTCTTTTGTGATAATTATTTTTTTGAACGTATTTGTAAACGATTATTTTTGATTGTTTACCATTTTTAATAACTTCACCTGTAACTTTAGCACCTTTTACTAGTGGATTTCCAACTTTATCATCTACCATTAAAACTTCATCAAAAACTACTTCTTTGCCTGGTTCTAGATCTAATTTTTCAACGTAAATAATTGAACCTTCTTCAACGATATATTGTTTTCCACCTGTTTTGATAATTGCTTTCATTTTTTACCTCCTTATTTACTAAGACTCGCCATTATGGTGCTTTGCTTTAAAACCAGTTCTGTGCGGTTGTAGAGTGAGGCCCTACACAAGTAAAGATTTTACCATAAATTGTTAGACTTGTCAAATGTTTGCTTTAAAAAACATATATAAATTAGGATTTTTTAGACTTTTATATTTGTTGGCCAAAATTATATATTTCTTCAAAGGAATTTTTATCAATTTCAATTCCTGCATTATTATATCTGGTTGTGTCAAATATTCTTCTTTCTCCATTTTCAAAGAAACAAAATATAGTATTATAATCAATATTGATAATTTTTGTTATAGGTGGTATATAATTGTAATTAGGCCTAATTAATATTGAATTATTATATAAAAAGTTTGCTGATAATAAGGTTCCGTTTTTTAATATTATTTCATTTACATTTAGGATAGATTTTTTTAAATCAATATTGTGTGAACAAAATATTCTTTCTTCATTATTTGAAAATACTAATAAGATATAGTCTTCTTTTATTTGCATTTTTAAAATTTTATAGTTATATTGATTTCTGTATGAAATGATATTTTTTTCATTAAATCTAATTAGATTATCATAGTTAATTTTATAGATATAATTATCAAATATTATTTCTTCTTCATTATATTTATAATTATCATAATCAATTATTACATTATTATTTATTAATTCTTTACAGATATACTTACAATTATTTTTTTCAATAATATAGATATCATTTATGTTTAAAACTTTCATTTTTATTCCTTTCTAATAAAATAGATAGTAATTAAATATACTATCTATTTGTTACTATCTAAAGAATGCCATATAAATTAGAAAACCGGTATAAAGAATTGTTACAATCATTCCATTTATCATGTCTGATTTTGTACTTTTGAATTTTACACCTATTCCCATTGATATAAATATTCCACCGATTAATCCACCAATATGAGCAGCATTATCTATTCCTGGTGTTACTAGACCAAATAGTAAGTTTATCATTATAACAGGTATTAATTGTGTTCTTAATACATTTCCTAGGTATACTCTATAATAGTATCCAAAGTATAATAATGAACCAAATAGCCCAAATATGGCTCCACTTGCTCCTACGCTTACAGCATCAGAGAAGACTAAAGACATTAAATTGCCTGTTATTGCACTGAAGAGATAAATGATTGCAAATCGTGTTTTTCCAAAAAAGTTCTCATGTTGTGGACCTAATACATATAATGCATACATATTGCATATTAAGTGAATTAGGCCATCGTGTAAGAATGCTGATGCTATTAAGCGCCAGTATTCTCCTTCTACTACTAATGGTTTATAATTAGCACCAAATTTTAATAGTGTTTTAACATCAAATTCGCCAAAACCACTTTTACTTACTGTTACCATTATGATATATATTAATACATTTAATATTATTAAACCATAGGTAATATAAGGTTTTCTAACGGCAAAAATTTCTTCTGCTCTTTTTCCATTTTCTTCATTTTTTTTATTTATATCATCAGTTATTTTCATGAATAGTCTTACACCTTCTTCGTCAAATTTTGTGTCTGTTATTATGTCGGGAAATACTTTTAGGACATTATCGTATTTATTTAATTCATTTACATCTTTAATACTTACAAAATCCATATTTTTTGTTTGATTTATTTTATTTGATTCAACATTATCTCCCATATTTACAAATATACTTAGGGTATTCATGCTGAATGAAAATGTTTGAAGCTTTATTTTTTTTATTATTCTTGACGATCTGAATAGGTCAAAATTTAATTGTTCATTATTATGAATATAATTTGATACAATCCTTATTATTTTATAATCTGAGTTTAAATTTTCTAACCATATTTCATTTTGCAATCCTTGTAATATAACGGGGTTATATCCTTTTTCAGTTATGAAATAGTGCATCAATTTCATTGTTACTTCATCTATTTTGTTTAACATTATTCTGCCTCCAATATATTTAGTATTTTATTAAAGCATTCTGGTGTTTCAGCTTTAAATGTCATTATTTCTTTTGTTTTGGGATGGATTAATTCTAACTCAAATGCATGTAATGCTTGACCAGTTTCGTCTATTAATGGATGATTTCCATATACAGGATCATTTACTATTGGATGTCCTATATATTCCATATGGCACCTTATTTGATGAGTCCTTCCAGTTTCTAATTCTACTTCTAATAGTGTTGCTCTTTTGAATCTTTTTAAGACTTTAAAATGGGTTACTGCTTGTTTACTATTTATGTCTGTTACTTTCATTTTTAGTCTATTGTTAGGATCTCTTCCTATTGGAGCATCTATTGTTCCTGTGCTATTAGTAATATTGCCCCAAACTATGGCCAAATATTTTCTTTTAGCTTTTTTTGTTTTTATTTCTTCTGCCAATATGTTATGAGCTTCGTTGTTTTTGGCGATTACTAATAATCCTGTTGTATAAGCATCTATTCTATGTACTATTCCTGGTCTATATTCTCCATTTATATCACTTAAATTTTTGGATAAATACATTAAAGCGTTTACTAATGTTCCGCTACTTTTACCTGCTCCTGGGTGTACTACTAATCCATTTTGTTTATTGATGACAATTATGTCTGCATCTTCATAGATTATATCTAATTTTATGTTTTCTGGTTTGATTTCTTCATCTTCTTTAAATTCATAGGTTATGATGTCATTTTCTTTTAGTATATAACCACTTTTTTCATGTTTTTCATTTATGTATATGTTATCTATATTTTTTTTAACTTGACTTCTTGTTATTTCTAGATATTTTGCTAAATAATTGTCTAGTCTTTCTCCTGATTCTTTAACTGTGATTTTTTCCATTTTAATGCCTCCATTATCAGTAATAAAATGCATGAACATACTATGTATGTGTCAGCAAGGTTAAATATTGCCATTTCTATTCCAAATATTTTGAATGCAATATAGTCTATTACATTACCTCTAAATATACGGTCTATTAGATTACCTAGTATTCCTGCTATTAGTATTTCATATATTATTTTTTCTTGGTGTTCTATTTTTTTTATGTTTTTTGATATATATATTATAACTATAATAGCAAGAATAATTAAAAAAAATGTATTACCGCTTAATATATTAAATGCGGCTCCGTTATTTGTTACATATGTAATATTTAAGAAATTTTTTATTATAGTTACTTCTTCACCTAAGTACATATTTTTTACAATTAGGTACTTGATTAATTGGTCTAAAAACAATAATATTATTATAATCATAATCTCATCACTTAGATTATTATATCATTTTATATTGATTTTAACAATATATTTTTGAATTTGAAAAGACTGTTATGATTTTAACCATAACAGTTTATTTATATTGCTTTTAAAGTTATTCTTTTAGGATATGTAGCTTTTGATTTCATGGCTTCAGCAATTGATTTTGTGTTTGTAGTGTAACCTAGTATTACATAAGAAGTATACGTGGATAAAGCTGTAGCACCAAACATAGATGAATAACTAGATGTACCGGCATTCATTATATTTATTTCCGTCTGTACTCTATCACATCCATAGAACATATAACTCATATCTCTTACATTTGAGGTATTAAAACTACTTAAGTTTAAACTTACTAGTCTTGAACAAGTATTAAACATATGACTCATATTTGTTACTTTTGATGTATCAAAACCACTCAAATCCAAACTTGTTAATTTCGAGCATCCCCTAAACATCTCACTCATGCTTGTTGCGTTAGATGTATTAAAATTATTATTGAAATTAATTTGAATTAAGTTTTTGGTGTCCCCATAAACGAAGTTAAACATGTTACTACAATCGCTTGGAGCAGCTATTGTTGCTTCACTTACTATATATAGATTATATGTAGATTTAGTTTTTTCAGTACTATCTTTATAGCCACTATCAATAAAATAGGCATAAACTTTGTTTTCTTGACTTGCATCATATGATACATCCCAGCATAAGTTTTTTTCTGTACAACTGCTTGGTAATTTGCTCAAATCATTACTAAAAGTAATTGTCCTTATATATGCCCTATAAGTATAACCCCAAAATGCTGTATAACTACTACCTCCGTTTTTCATCATGGCATAAATAACTTCTTTTATAGTTGCCTTAGTTTTTATTATAATATCACTATTTATATTACTACTTGATTTATAATAGATTGTTACAGTACCATTAGTGTTACTATTAATACTACCATTATAGATATTATTACTAATTAAGTTAGTATAACTACTATTGGTATAGTATTTTATAGAACTATCCCCTATTAATTCAATACTGTAGTCGGCATTTTTTGAACCGCCTACTGTATTAATATTTACATTAAATGATCCACTAGTACCTGTTAAATGTAATTTATAACCATCTTCATATTTGGTACTATTATCAATACTAACCTTAAAAACCCAATCTTTTATATTACCACTTATATTACCCGCTATAGTATTTTTAAATGATGAATAAGTATAACTTAATGTACAAAATAATAAACATACTATAGAAAAAATTAAAAAT
>CAKPJE010000031.1 GCA_934162555.1 uncultured Bacilli bacterium
CCATTTTATTTTTAACAACTTTAACAGCAGTTTTACTTCCAACAGAATCTGAACCATTTTTAATTTGCTCTTGTCTTCTTATTTCTAATCTAATAGAAGCATAAAATTTTAAAGCTCTTCCACCAGTTGTTGTTTCAGGATTTCCAAACATTACTCCTACTTTATCTCTTAACTGGTTAATAAATATAGCTATAGTATTAGTCTTATTAATAACACCACTTAGTTTTCTTAATGCTTGGCTCATTAATCTTGCTTGTAATGCCATATGAGCATCACCCATTTCGCCTTCTATTTCAGCTTGTGGCACCAAAGCAGCAACTGAATCAATAACAATTATACTAATTGCTCCACTTCTTACTAAAGCTTCAACTATTTCAAGTGCTTGTTCACCATTATCTGGTTGAGATAAAAGCAATTCATCAATATTAACACCTATTGCAGCTGCATATTTAGGATCAAGTGCATGTTCTGCATCAATAAATGCTGCTCTTCCTCCTTGTTTTTGAGCTTCTGCAATGGCATGTAATGCAAATGTTGTTTTGCCACTTGATTCAGGGCCATATATTTCAATTATACGTCCTTTTGGGTAACCACCTATTCCCAAAGCAACATCAAGTGCAATCGAACCACTAGGTATAGTTTCAACTTCCATATGTTTGTTATCGCCAAGTTTCATGACAGATCCTTTACCAAACTGCTTCTCAATATTTGCAAGTACTTCATCTAAAGTTTTGTCGTTTGTTGTTTTCATATTCCCTCCAATTTCTAACATGCATATCATGTTCGTCAAGCATATTTTCCTTACATATATACTATACCACATTTTTTCTAAAATTGCTTTAAAAAAAGAAAATATTTAATATTTTCTTAACTGATCCATAAATTTTCTATATTCTTCATTTAAGGCCGTTCTTGATTTAGCATCTTTTTCTTTTTCGGCTAGTAAATTTTTCTGGGAATCTTTTTGAACTTTATACATATCTTCTTTTAATTTTAATAATTTATCAGATATATCAACTTGTTTTATTTTATTTCCTTCTTTTTTGGCATCTTCTCTTACTCTTTGCATCATTTTATAAAATTCAACATTGTTTTGATAACTCCTTTGTTGCATTACTATCACCTCCTAAGATTTTTTTTACTGGTCCATATGTTAATCTATATCCATCAATTAAGCCATATTTATTTAATAATTCAATATGTCTTTTTGTTGGATAACCTTTATGTTTTCCAAATTCATATTCTGGGTATTTTTTATCATAATCATACATTATTTTATCTCTTGTTACTTTAGCAATTATAGAAGCTGCTGCTATTGATGCACTTTTACTATCTCCCTTTATTATGGGCAAATGAGGTATGTTTAAGTCTGGTAATTTCATAGCATCAGTTAAAACATATTCTAGATTAACTTTCTTTTGAACTTCACTAATAGCTTCCATCATTGCTTTTCTACTTGCCTCATATATGTTTATTTCATCTATTACTTCATTTGATATTATACTTATTCCAACAATAGAATTTTCCATTATATAATCATAATATTCTTCTCTTTTTTTCTCACTTAATTTTTTTGAATCGTTAATTCCTTTTATGTCAAAATCATCTTTTAAGACAACACAAGATGCAACTACAGGACCAAATAATGGTCCTCTTCCGGCTTCATCTGTTCCCCCTATTATCTTAAAACCTTCTTGTTTTAATTCATTTTCGTACTTTAGTAAATTTTCCATATTTTTTCCTAAGGAAGTATCCTAAAACTGGATATATTATGATTATTAAAAGTATTAGTATAACAAAAGCTAGTAACATCTGCAAAACAGTTTTATCTGTTATAAGTAAAATTAATTCTAGTGTTACAGAAATTATAAAAGCATTTGTTAAGGCAACAATTCGTGCAAGTTTTTTTGCTTCTATTTTGTTTGTGTCTACTCTTAATACTTTGTTTAAAATTATAGCTTCCGTACTTTTGTATATATTATTTAATTTATTTTTTCTATGAATTATTAAAATTGCATACAACATATATATTATTATAAATGTTATTCCTGCATATATTAAACTTCCCATGTTTTACCTCTTAATCTACTCTTAATGATTCTACTGGATCTTTATGACTTGCCATAACAGCTGGGATATAACCACCTATTAAAGTCAATATTAAACTTACAATTATTAATATAATAGCATGTAATGGATTTAAAATTGCAACATTTTGTAAACTTGTTATATTTTCAAGAATCATATTAACTGGGAATAATAACAAACGCGCAATTATAATTCCTATTAATCCAGATGTTAAACCAATTATAAATGTTTCTGCATTGAATACTCTTGTTATATCTTTTTTTCTTGCACCCAAGCTTCTTAATATACCAATTTCTTTAGTTCTTTCTAAAACAGATATATATGTTATTATTCCAATCATAATTGATGATACAACTAATGAAATTGCACTAAAAGCAATCAATACATATGTTATTGCATCCATTATGTTTTGTGATAAATCAACAAATATTTTAGCATAATCTTTATATACTATTTTATCTTCATCAGTTTTATTTTCATTATATTTATCTAAAAGTTCACTTATTTTATTTTTAGCATTAAAATCTTTTGGATATATATTTATAATATATGGTATTTTATTACCACCCAAATAACTTATAGCTTCAACTTCACTAGAAATCATACTTTCTTTAGTAAATTTTTCTCCAGATAAAACAAAATAATCTTTACCTTTTTGACTCTTTACAACTTCTGAATTTTTATTTTTTTCGTATATTAATTCCCCTAACTCATCTTTAAATACTATCCCAGGTGTAAACATTCCTGTCTTTACATCTTTTTTTAATCTTACAATACCAGCTATTTTTAATTTAATATTGTTACTCATATCATATAATTCATCATAGTTATTTTTCATCATATAGATAGTTTTATTGCCAACATTTATCTTATTATATAAATTATCATTTATAACATATACTAATTCTTTATTTAATACATCTTCAAATGAAAATTTTTCTTTTTCTATGTCTAATCCTAAATTTTCAAGTACTTTTTCACTTACCTCATTATCAGAACTAATAACTAATAAAACATCAGTTGCCTCTTTAGGAAATTTACCATACAATAAATCATAGTTATTTGTTAAATAATTGTTTTCCTCATCAAATGATTTTGGTATTGTCATAACACTATTTAACGAAGTACCAAAACTTACCATATTTGTTTTTTGGCCTTTTACAAGTAAATTAATACCCATTACAGATAATCTTGTATAAGATATTCCATCAATCAAATTTTTATCAATACTATCTAAATAGTTTAAATAATCGTCATCTATATTATTTATATGAGTCATTTTTTCTAAATCTATTTTTTGTTTATAAATATATTTTTCATCACTATATTTACCATCAGTATTTGTAAATAAACTCATTGCTTCTTCTGTATTTTCCATTGTTCCTTTTGATATAGTTATTGGATAATTAGTTAAGGTATCATTTTCAAATTTTTCGATTTGTTTATCAAACCCATTTGAAAGAGATAATATTAAAGCAATACCTATAATACCAATGCTTGATGCAAAAGCTGTTAATAAAGTTCTTCCCTTTTTTGTTATAATATTGCGTAATGATAAATTAAGAGCAGTTATAAAAGACATTGAAGTCTTTTTTAGTCTATATGTACTTTCTTTATCATTTTCTTCAACTGGGTTAGAATCCTCAATAATAACACCATCACTTAACTTAATAATTCTACTAGAATACTCATCGGCTATTTCCTCATTATGTGTTACCATAATTACTAATTTATCTTTAGAAATTTCTTTAATTAAATTCATTATTGATTTACTTGTCTTTGAATCTAAAGCTCCAGTAGGTTCATCAGCTAAAATTATATCAGGATCATTTGCAAGTGCTCTTGCAATTGCCACTCTTTGCATTTGGCCACCAGATAATTGATTTGGTTTTTTATTTATATGATCCCCTAAACCAACTTTTTTTAATACTTCAATTGCTCTTTCTCTTCTTAATTTTCTACTTACTCCACTTAATGTCATTCCCATTTCAACATTATCTAGTATTGATATATGATTTATTAAATTATAACTCTGAAAAATAAAACCAATTGAATTATTACGGTAAGCATCCCAATCTTTATCTTTAAAGTGCTTAGTTGATTTACCATTGATAATAATATCTCCTGTATCATATCTATCAAGTCCACCTATTAAATTTAATAAAGTTGTTTTACCAGATCCTGATTGACCTAATATAGAAACAAACTCATTTTCACGAAACTTAATACTGACATCTTTTAATACTTTTTGTTTGTAGTCTCCTACTTTATAACTTTTATTGATGTTTTTAATTTCTAACATTTTTATCTCCTCTACCAAAAATTATAACATTTTAATGAATTCATGACAATAATATTGACTTAATTTAAAATAATATTTATACTTTTAAAGTAGGAGGTAATATATGAGAAATGTTGGAACCGTTGTACGCGGTATTCGTACACCAGTTATCAAAGAACATGATAACTTAGAAAATATTGTTATTGAATCTTTAATGCGTGCTAAAGAAAGCGAAGGCTTTGAGTTTAAAGATAAAGATATCGTTGCAATTACAGAAGCAGTTGTTGGAATTACAGAAGGAAATTATGCAACCGTAGATGAAATTGCTTATGATGTTAAAAGAAAATTCCCATCTGGTGAAATTGCTTTAGTATTCCCATCACCTTTTAGTAGAAATCGTTTTGGTATTTTACTAAAAGGTATAGCTAGAGCCATGAATAAAATAACTATTTGTATGTCTTATCCTAAAGATGAAGAAGGTAATTCACTATTTGATGAATCCTTACTTGAAAAATACAATATTAATCCTTATGGTAAAGTTTTAGAAGAAGATGAATACAATAAATACTTTGGTAATGAAGTCCATATCTTTACTGGTATTAACTATGTAAATTATTATAGAGAACTTGTTACTAATGAAAATTGCAAAGTCAAATTTATTTTTACAAATAAAGCCAAAGATGTTTTAAATTATTCAAAAAACTGCTTAGTCGCTAATATACATGAACGCTTTAAAACCAAAAAAATATTAAAAGAAATGGGAGCAGAAATTGTATATGGGACCGATGAAATTTTAACTTCATCCGTTAATGGTTCAGGTTACAATTCAAAATATGGTTTACTTGGATCAAATAAATCTACTGAAGAAAGAGTCAAACTATTCCCTGAACATGGTGATATTTTAGTAAATAACATTCAAAGAAAATTAAAAGAATTAACAGGAAAAAATATTGAAGTCATGGTATATGGTGATGGAGCATTCAAAGACCCAATAGGAGGTATCTGGGAACTTGCTGATCCAGTAGTTTCCCCTGCTTATACAAAAGGATTAGAAGGTACACCTAATGAATTAAAATTAAAATTTTTATCAGATAATAAATTTGCTGATTTAAAAGGCGAAGAATTAATAAAAGCAATGAAAGAAGAAATCAAAAATAAAGACACTAATTTGAAAGGTCAAATGGCAACTCAAGGAACTACTCCTAGAAGAATAGTTGATTTAATTGGTTCATTATGTGACTTAACATCTGGCTCAGGTGATAAAGGAACACCAGTAGTATATATTCAAGGCTACTTTGATAATTACTCTAATGAATGACAAAAAAATAGTTCAATTGAACTATTTTATTTTTTGACATTGTTGACCAAGTGCTATACATATTTCATTTATATCATGTATATCTTCAGATAAATAAACTAATTGTTCATCAGTTGCAATAGCTTTACCATCAACTGGATGCATTGAACCAATATGAGCAAAGAAATTACCACCACTAGTTAAATTAATACCTGTCAAAGCACCAACTGATGCTTGATCTAATCCATAATATTGTACATCATCAACAATTTGTTTTTTATAATTAGCAAATAAAGCAGTGTATAAATTTGTATCTTTCTTACCTGAATTAATATAATCAGTTAAACTTTCATCGAATAAATTAGCAATTTGTCTATCATTTTCATTAACAAATAATTTTGAAACATTAATTACTTCACTATAATCAATTGCACGATTTTCTGCTAAACCTTTAATATATAAATTATCATTATATGTAGCAATAAGACTCAATATACTAAAATCATAATTAAGTGTTGTATCAATATCTTCCGAAATTAAACCATTTGCTATTAAATTATTTTTAGTTTCTTCACTAATATATGATATATTTTGAACATATATTGGAGCATATAATTCATTAATATTTACATCTAATCCAAATGATTTTAAATATTCTGAAGCATTATATGCAAGTACACAAAATTCTTCATAAGATAAGTCCATTTTTGCATCTTTAATACTTGCAAATCCTCTTTTAATTGTTTGACTATTAGTACTAACAGGTGCAACAACATCTTTAAATACAACTTCTACTGATTGTTTATCTGCTAAATCAGCTTTAAGTGCTACTTCAACATTACCAAGTTCATGTATATGTTCTGATAAAATTCTTAAATCTTGTTCACTAGCAACAATAGAATTACCTACATCATGCATATCTGATATTTGTGAATAAAAATTTGCACCACTAGTTAAATTTACAATCTTTTCAAATCCAATTGAAGCTTGCTCCATTTTATAATTAGTACTTGTTGGTATTTTAACATAACCATTAAATAAGTCAGTATAAATATCACAACTAATTTTACCATTATCTATAAAATCAGCTAATCTTGTATCAAATATATCAGCGATATATTTATCTCTATTACTTATTGAAAGTTCAGAAACTTTGATTATAGAATCTCTATTAACATTAGTTTTATTATTTAATGCCTCAGTATAAACATTACCATTATATGTTGATATAATAGAACAAATTGATAAAGCATTATTTAAAACAACATTATAATCTTTTTCAACAAATCCATTACTTATTAATTTTACCTTAACATCTTCACTTAGAAAAGCATAGTTTGCAACATAAAGTACATCATACATTTCTTGAATAGAAACATCTAATCCAAATGATTTTAAATATGCTTGGGTATTATATGCAAGTATACAAAACTCTTCATAAGATAAATTTTTTTGAACACTTGCTTCACATAGTGCTACGATTTCTTCCGGAGTTAAAGCTTCATTTAATCCTTCTGCTTTAACATTTTTAGGAGAACCAACTAAAGTGATTCCTCCCGCTAAAAGTAAAGCAATTACTCTGTTTTTATTAAATTTCTTCATATAAATCCCCCTTATTTAGAACAATTTTTTCTAGTTTTACCAGTCAACTTATAACCAGCATCAAGTAGTTTTTTATCTTCTTTAGAAGTACTCCATTTATAAGAAATACTTTCTTTGATATATTGTCTAGTTGAATATCTATAATAAGTTACTTGTTTTAAAGTATATTTAGTGCTTTCTGGAGATTCTTTTGTAATTACACATTTATTATCTTTCAAAGTACCCTCTTTACAGCTATATGTAATTTTAACATCTTTTACATCTTCACTATTAGAACTTATAACACACTTATTACCAGATAATTTACCTTCACTACATTTATAACCAACTTCAGGATTAATTATATCAGTAGTATTTTCTGTTATAACACAAACATTACCATTTCTTGTACCAGCAGGACAATAGTAATTTTCTTCCCTATTTGCATAATCTTCAATTATACAACTTGAGCCAGATAATCTACCATTAGCACAACTATATGTAGTTTTTTTAGTTGGATCAGCAGTATATGTACAAGTTTCCTTTTGAACTACTCTACATCCATTAGTACAATCTTTTTCATATGTAATTGAACAATTAGCACCACCAGATGCACCTATTCTTGTAACAGTTCTTTGACAAGTTCCAGATGAATAAGAGTATCCACTTGGACAAGTATATCTTGTTGAACTACTAGCAGAAACCGTAGTTTGTCTATAACAACCATTACCTGTATCACTATATCCCCCAGGGCAAGTATAATTTACACTTACTGGTACAGTCTTAGTAGAAGTTCCAGCATTATTATTAACACACTTATTATTACTATTTAAAGTATAACCATCTTTACAAGAATAACTAATTTCAGCATCTTTAGTAATAGTCTTCGTATCTTTTTTAACACAAGCAGTTTGATTACTATTTAACTCATAATCATCTGGACAAGACTTATTTAACTCAGCATCAATAGTTGTTTCAGAAGTACTTGTTTTTATACAATCAGTTTGTTCACTATTTAATTTATAACCACTTGGACACATTTTTGAAGTGATTGTTTTAGTTTCAACTTTCGTAGTACTACCAGCTACTCTTTTTGTAGTTGACCAACTACTCCAGTTACTCCAATTTGTCCAATAGCCATTTATTTTTTTAGAATATTCATATTCTAATGTACATTTTTGTGTATTACAATTATTTTCACAGAATGGATTACATCCAACATTTCTAATAATGTAATCACTTGTACTACCACAAGTTAATTCAACTTTTATAGCATAACCATTCAAAGTTTTTGTAATTGTAGCTTTAGATGATTCATCACATTTGTTACCGTTTTTATCTCTTGGCATAACAATAACATGTTTTTCAACTAATTCTCCTAATGTTACGCTAACAGTTTCATCTTCACCTGGTAAATTAACATCATAACCAAAGTAAGACTTAGCACCTTCTAACATATTATTAATGTTATCAACAAATGTTTGATCTTCAATAATAACTTCTCTTTCTTCAATAAAAGAGTTGCCATCCTTATTAAAATAATTTTCTTTCATCCAATCTTTTGTTGGAAATAGCCAAATCATTAATATTACAAATAAAATAATAAATATTAATTGGACTAAAAAATCAATAAATGTTCTTTTTCTCTGTTCGTTCATAATAATCCCCCTCACAATACGACCATATTTTAACATAATATATACTACTTTGTCAAATTAATTAAAGTTTTTTTTATTTAATTGTACTACCATACATCCATCGTTTGTATACCATATTTTAAAATCTTTAACATATTTATTTTTTCTTAACGCTTTTAAACAAGCATCTCTTATAATACCACTACCTTTGCCATGAATTATAACTATAAATTCATTTTGCATTTTTAAATTGTCTTTTATAAATTGGTTAATTTCTATAATAGCAAAATCACGAGTAAATCCATGAAGATCTAAAGTTGGTAAATGGTCTATAAATACAATATTATCAATATTCATTCAAAACCTCTCCCATAGTCATTTGAACTTTTTAATAAATAGTAAGAAAATCATTAATAGCATGTTACATCATATGTTACATTTATAATAATTTTACTTAATTTTCTTTAAAATTTTTGCAAAACCATATTTAATTGATTTTACAACGCCATTTGTTTTTATACCTTTTAATGTTTGGTTAAAACTTTCTTTTTTATTTAAATTATATAGATAATTCAAAATATCTTCTCTTGTTTTTTTTACTTTTTTTAAAGAGTCCGGCAAATCATCTAAATTTATATCATATTCAATATTATCATTATTCTTGCTATACAAATCATCAAAATCATACATTTCATCAAATTTATCATATGATGCTCCAACTATATTACTTACTTTATTTGGATTCTCAGCAATTTTCATTCTTGTATCACCAGTATATGATAAACTACATATTGTCAAATATAAATTTTTTAATTTTTTTTCATCCAAACACAAAAGACCTATTTTACAAGCATTTCTTCTATTTTTTATAATTAAATCATCTATTTCTTGATTGCTTTTTAAAACTAATATTGGCTTTTGAAATCTACCAGCAACATAAAAACTATCCCAGGTACTTAAATGTTTTATAAAATCTTTATACTCGATAACTCCATATTTAAATAAATGGTTTTTATATTCAATATTACTTTGATATGTTATACCAGTTAAACCTTTAATTTCTTTTAAACT
>CAKPJE010000032.1 GCA_934162555.1 uncultured Bacilli bacterium
TTGTACTTTATTAAATTCATTAATAAAGGAATCTGTAAATGTAAGTGAGCCAAAAATAGTAGTTAATGTTTCTTCCAACTCAATAAATTTATCTTTTGATATTGTAATAGAAATGGTATCATATACATTTAAATAACACATATCTATTTGTTACCATAATAAACATGTTCATAAACATAATATGGTTCCTAATCAAATACATAAACAGTAAAAATACCTTTATCTTTGTTACCACCTCTAGTAATTAAAACAATACCTCCTATAACAGCAATAACAACAACTATAATTATAATAGAATTACTTTTTTAATATAATTTGTTTTTAATTTCATAATATTATATTTTCCCTCTCTAACTATTATTATAAGTTAAAAAACAAATTGAATAATAGTAATAAACTAAAATCAGAAGTTTTTTTAAATAACAACATCAATAATATTTTTTATCAAACAAGCACATAAAAAGAAACGCAAATATAAAAATTGCATTTCTTTTAATTATCCTTCTAATTTTATCTCACCATCAATAATTGGTATATTAGGAAAACTAGCATCCATTAAAGTAAAGTTTCTAACTGGAGCCTCTGGATTTGTTACCTGAATAGTTTGCATTTCATTAATCATAACAATTGATTTGACACCATCATCAAATGTATGTGCACCATCGCTCGATATTTGTTTATAATATATTGCATTACTTCCCGAAGCAGCAAATGGGACATTTTCAAAAACTGCATCTCCGTCACTATTCGTTGTAATTTCCTTTCCAACTACTGATCCCGTACTATCAGTTCTAATAAATTTTGCCCCAACAATTTGAATTCCTGTAGTTGCTTCGCCAGTATCAGTAACATGAAGTGTTAATGTTCCCTTAGCACTTATAGTAAAAGCATATGTTTCTTTTCCATCTACAATAGTTATACTTTGAGGATTTAAAGTTGAACTATCATATCCTCCAACAACAGCAGTTGCATTATATGTTCCAGTAACAAGTTCAATGCTTCCCTTACCATTTGTTATGGGAATCGTATGTCTTGCCATATTGTCATCTTACCTCCTTCTATTTTTAGATTTGGATAATTAGCATCCATTAAACATAATGTAACAAGATGTTTTCTGACATTTCTTTTATTACTAATATTTATAGAATATACATTGTTTGTTTTTGCAATCATAGGTATTTTAATAATTGCCAAATTAGAATATACAATTAACCTATATACTTCATCATCACATATTGGTATTTTAATTTTTCCAAAACAATCAGTCATTCCATCAAAAACAATCTTATTACATTTATTTACTAATTTAATTCTTAAATTGTTTAAAGCTATATTCTTATCATTACAAAGATTAATATAAATATAATTTCTCATCATATTTCACCCCATTACAATATATTTTATGAATCAATGTGTATTCCTGTAAAGGCACTATTCCTCAATACTCCAAATAATAGTAGTAGAATAATCTTCATTCTCTAGCAAATTCTTACTAGGTTTTAAAAACAATCCCTTCTCAGGTGAAAATGTAACATTACTAACAGATATATTTTCTCCATTATTATCCGATTCATATATTAACACTTTATCAGTTTTTAAAAGCACCTCTTCATTATTAAATTTTTTAAAAAGCAATGAATTAATCAATACTTTACCACGTTCATCTATCATTGGATTAGTATAGTTAATATATAATTTCCAATTGCTACTATTTTTTCTACTATCAACTACAGTTATAACTGTTGCATTTTTTTTAGATAAAATAATAGGATTTACCGAAGATGGTACCATATTAAAAGTTATATTATCAGATACTTTTAATAAAGTTAATTCTCCCATAAAAGGCGCTATCACATTTCTTTCAGTAAAGATGCCATTTAAACAAGAAATAATTTTAACTCTTGTATTATCCGAAATAGTGGAATCAATATTTACCTCAAATAATCCATTTTCATCTGCCGATACAGAAGTATTTTGATTATCATATTCAATTTTAACACTCGCATACGGTATCGTATGTCCTGAAATAGCATCTACTGTATTTGTTATTGGGTGAACATTTATTTTTAGTAGCCCTAATGTTAATATTTTTTTATCTTGAAATGAAAAATTTGCTATATCAGATAAAAAATTTAATTCAGCACTCGTAAAATTATGTGAGGTAATTCTAGTAGTATCTTTATTTAACACACCATTTATTTCAGCTAGTGTGTTTTCTTTATACCAATAAAATGCCGGTGTATCATCAATCGAACATGCCAAATTATAATCAAGAGCATATACCCACATATTAATTCGTGTAAACTTAAAAATAAAATTAACAGGATTATTAGTATATACAACATTAGCATTTTTAGTATAAATGTTTACATACTTAGGATTATCCAATACAAATTTTTGATTTGTACCTTTAAAATATATATTATAATTATCAGAAGGTGTATTCATATATGTATTTAATATTGAAACACTAGCCCCTTCCTTCACTATAAAATCTCCAAACACACTCCACATAGGAACTCTTTGATGATTCTTCTCAATAAAAGTAAAATTAGACAGTTCCTCAATCAAAACATTTTTGGCACCATGAGTTGTTGTTTTGGCAAAACCATTACCAGTTGTTAAAAGAAATTCTGCCCCATGACCTACTATTAAATCTAATTTATTAGTTCCATTCATGAATTCTTTATCTGTTGTAATACTCACCCTACTATTTGGCATAATTTTGACTGAAGATGGTATAACATCATTTAAGAAAAAAATTGTATTAGTACTTGAACTACTAGTTATTGTAGAAATACCACCTATTATAATATTATTTGAATCACAGACTCTTTGTGCAGAAACATTATTAGTATCTTTTACTTCCACAATAGAATCTACAATTTTAGTTGTTCCATAATAATTCTGTGAAAGTTCTATTCCGGTAAAATTTACATTTTTATACTCTATAACTACATCAGAATATTTTGGATGAGATGGTACATAAATAACACCATATCCGTGTGAAGAAACTATATTCATATTTTTCAATATAATTTTTTTATTATTTGTGCCAATCTTTATAACATCCTCCTCTAAATTTAAATTATTTGTATAAGTATATTTTATATTATTATATGTACCATCTATTGTTATATTATTTTTATTATTAATAGTAAAGCCACTAGTCATAGTAATATCATTTCCTAAATAAATATAATTATAATCATTATCTTCACACATCACTTGTTTTAATTCCTCATCATTTTTAACAATAACTGTATTATTATCTATAACTTGAATAATTATCCCCTTCTTTCATAATAATTTATGAAAAAAATGAGAAATGAAATAATTAAAAAGAATAGAATTTATTATTTTCTATTCTTAAGTTAATATCATCCCACCTAATGTATTTTTGTTACACTTAACATCGCATTAGTGCTTCCATTAAATTTCATATTCACAGTTTTTGATGTTTTTACATTTAATGTTAAAAGATCATTAGGTTGCAACGAAACAATAGTAGAGCCACTTATACTATTAATAATTTGAGCACTAAATTCACTAGTTGCACTAGTAGCAGGCTGCAATATATCATTTGCCCTAACAGACATAGTAATTGAACATTCCTCATTTGAAGCACCACATAATAAATATGATACTAAATATACTCCGTTTTCTTTAATCATAATAGAATTATTATCAGGATATTCAGTAAAAAATGACGCTCCCTTTTCAGGAAGTGGTATTATTGTATCTACCCCCTGTTGTAAAGTAAGCTGTGTATCTGTCATTGAATATCTAATTCCATAAGAGGAAACAAATTCTTTTCCTGGTGGACCTGCTGGACCCTGTGGTCCTCTATCTCCCCTTTCACCTTTAGGAATTGAAAAAGCTAAATGATGAACCCAATTTTCAAATGTATCCATAACAGTAGCATCTTCCCCAGGCTCTAAAGTCGTTGTTTCATCAATTGCAATATGTTCAGTTCTACCTATTTCTCCAGGTAAACCTCTTGGTCCAACATCACCCTGTTCACCCTTTTCACCTTTTGGTATTTTAAAATCTAAAACTACATCAACAGGTGTTCCAACATTTATGACCAAGGCTTCTTCATTTGCTCCAACAGTTTCAATATTTCCAATCTGAATAGTTGAAGGCCCAGGATCTCCTTTTTCACCCTTTATTCCTTGCGGGCCTATATCTCCTTTTTCACCTTTTGGACCTGGAATTCCTTGAGGGCCAACTTTCCCTTCTACTCCTTGTTCACCTTTGGGAATCTTAAATTTCAAAATAACATCTTCTTTTGTTCCAATATTTTCTACCATAGCATTTTCAAAAGGTTCTACTGTTTCTGTAATCCCAACATCAATACTTGCAGGCCCTGGAACTCCCCTTTCTCCCTTAGGACCAACATCTCCTTTTTTTCCCCGTGGACCAGTCGGTCCCTGCACATAACATAATTTGTATTTTTTTCTTTCTTCATCAATACTTTTACGTATCTGCTCATAATCATTACAATTATACATTACACATTCCTCCTTTAATTTTTTAGAATTTCATACCTCAATTCTTATATTCTATTTTATGAAGTATTAGAAAAAATGTATAATGAATATGTAATATTTAAAACAAAAGCAAAAATAAATCTTCTCCACAAATTTAAATTCCGATAGTCCTACTGTATTTTTTTTAAAACATAAAAAAAAGATTTCTACTAGTTAAAAATCTTTTTTATACAAAAACACAATTAATACACAAAATTCTTAAGTATAACATAATTAGCAGTAACTGCATTCATACTAAGACAAAATAATAAATCTATAGTTTTAAAGTCAAGTACCATCATAACTAAGAAGAAAAACATACACAAGCCATAAACATACATCACTTTATTAACATTTTTAAACATATTTTCTCCACTCACCACTATTAGTTTACCACATAATCATATGAATAAACAATATTAAATATCTGTCATTTTACGACATTTTACATTAAAGTACTACCAATTCCACCATTTCTTGTACCAAATGAATTATCATTATCACAAACTAAATAATTCATAAATACTCCTTGAGCAAAACGAGTTCCTTTCTTTATCTCGAAATCACTATCAGAAGTATTTTCAATAACAAAAATTATATTTCCTTCATTATCAGGATTATTATAGTAATCAGAATCAATAACACCTACATTATTTTTTAAAACTAATCCATATTTTATAGCATAACTACTTCTAATATATAAATATAAAACATCTCTTTCTTCCATAGAAGCCTTAACACATGTAGGAATTTTTATACATTCTCCCTTTTTAATAATAAAATCAGAAGGTGCGAAAAAATCATACCCAGCACTTCTTTTTGTACTCCTAGAAGGTAAATTAAAATCATATAAAGACTCATCATAATATTTTTTAAACTCATCTAAACTTACCTTTTCAAAACATCTCATAACATCACTCCTCTAAATATTTTGCTATAAACTTTGAAACAAATTTACAAAGTTCAAAATCACTATTTGTAATATCATCATCAAAAATAACAACAATACCACAAACATCACTATTACTTACAATCGATGAATAACAATAATGACTAGATAAAACATTTGGGCAAATAGAAATTTCCTTGTTTCCTATTTTACTTGCTCTAGAAAACATCAAAGTATCTAAATCATCACTTATTTCTTTATCAATCAAGTATTTATTTCCTGCAACTATTCTACTAGTATCTGTAATAATAAAACTCTTTTTTGTATATCCTAAAACCGAATTAGCAAGCATATCGAATAAATCTTTTTTATCATCAAAAACATTATATTTACTTAAAACAATATCTCTATCATTCATAAATATTTCTAAACTATCGCCTGCTTTGATTTTTAAATTTTTTCTTATTTCTTTTGGTAAAACTATTCTACCAAGTTCATCAATTCTTCTAACTACACCAGTAGATTTCATTAAATGCCTCACTTTCTAAATATATTGTGAAACATTTATTTTATTTTATACTCTTTTTAACAAGTTTTACTAAATCAATTAAATAATAGATATAATGTTTATCTAACTTAATAGTATCAAGTGTAATTACTAAAGAATTATCTTTCATACTAAACCTAAACATTCTTGATAATTTATTTACTTCCATGAATAATTCTCTACCATCAATTTTATTAGTAATGTTTTTATTGAATATAACATCAACACTATTTCTATTGACCTTTATTTTATCTACTATATTATTGGCAAGTTTTTCAAACCATTCACTATACATATAAATTATTACATCATCGTCTAATTTTCCAAATCTATCAGTTAATTCTTGTTTTACTTTTTCTAGACTTTCTAAAGAATCAATAGAATTAATTTTTTTATGAATTAATAACTTCATGTCTGATTCAATTGCTAAATCATCACCAACACTACTTGGAGCATCAAGAAGTGGCATTTCTTTAACTTCTACTTTTTCTTTACCATTTAGACGGTCTATTTCTTCATTTAACATTTTCATAAATAATTCAATACCAATATCATCTACAAATCCAGCTTGTTCACTACCGAGTATAGATCCTGCACCTCTTAATGATAAATCACGCATCGCGATTGAAAAACCACTTCCAAGTTCAGTAAACTCTTTAATAGCTTTAAGTCTTTTAACAGCTGTTTCATTTAAATTCTTTTCTGGCTTATACATCAAATAACAATATGCAACTTTATTACTACGACCAACACGTCCCCTTATTTGATATAACTGTGATAGTCCGAACCTATCAGCATCCATTATTATTAAAGTATTAACATTAGGTATATCGATTCCTGTTTCTATTATAGTTGTACATATTAAACAATCATACTCTTTATTAATAAATTTTTGCATAACATCTTCAAGCTCAACTTTTGACATTCGACCATGAGCATGGACAATTTTTAATTCTGGGATTAATTTTTTAATTTCAAGCATTTTTTCTTCAATAGTTTCGACATAATTATACAGAATAAATATTTGGCCACCCCTTGATAATTCTTTATAGATAGCATCCTTTATTATTGTTTTATTTTCTTTTAAAACATAAGTTTGCACAGGGTATCTATTAACAGGTGGTGTTTCAATTAATGATAAACTCCTTAAACCAGTCATTGACATTTGTAATGTACGTGGTATTGGCGTTGCTGATAAAGTTAAAACATCAATATTGTTTTTATAAGCTTTAATTTTTTCTTTATGTCTAACACCAAATCTTTGTTCTTCATCAATAACAAGTAAGCCCAAATCTTTAAAAACTATATCATTTGATAAAATACGATGTGTACCAATAACAATATCAATTTCACCTCTTCGTATTTTTTCAATATTTGCATCCATAATTCTTTTAGAAACAAACCTATTAATTAAACAGATTCGAACATCAAAATTCTTAAATCTTTCAACAGCATTTTTATAATGTTGACTTGATAAAATGGTTGTTGGACAAAGTAAAGCAACTTGTTTAGATGAACAAACGGCTTTAAACATAGCCCTAAAAGCAACTTCAGTTTTTCCATAACCAACATCACCACATAAAAGGCGATCCATTGGATGTACGGATTCCATGTCTTTTGAAATTTCTTCTTCAACTTTAATTTGATCACTAGTTTCTGTATAAACAAAATCATTATCAAATTCATCTTGTAATTCTTTATTATCTAAAAATTGAAAACCAACAGCTTTTTCTCTTTTAGCATACAATTCTAAAAGCTCTTTAGTCATTTCTTCAATATGTTTACGCGCCTTTGCCTTTGCTTTATTCCATTCGTTAGAACCTAACTTATTAATTTTAGGTTTTACTCCATCTCCAGACGAATATTTAGTAATAAATTCCATTTTAGAAGCAGGGACATATAGTTTATCATCATCTTGATAATTAATTTGCAAATAATCTTTTTTAATACCATTTTTGACTATTGTTTTAATCCCCATATATGTTCCAATTCCATAAGAAGAATGAACAACATAATCACCAATATTTAACTTATTAATATCTCTTATCTTTGAACCCATTTTAAAATTAGTTTTATATTGGTAATTATCTTTAGAATTAAATATTTCAGTTTCGGAAATAACAACATAATTTTTATAAATGAACCCACTTTTTATATCGCCAATGACAAAATTAATCTTACCACTTACTAAATTATTTTCATCAGTTATTAAAGCATTTTCATTTTCTAAATCATTAATTAATTTATTGATTTTATTTATATTATTAATGTATACAATGATAATATAATCTTTCTTAACATATTCATTTAATCTTTTATTTATATCATCAATACCATTAAAAGGTACAATATTAGAAGAAATATATTTTTCACCAGATAAAGAATTTATATCTAAAATATTATCTAACTTAAAATCTTTAATATCATTCATATATTTAAAAGAAGCCGAAATATCATTTGAAATGCTATATTCCATCATTTCATTAACTAAATTAAGGTATAAATCATTAAATCTTTCATAATCATCAAAGACAACATTTTTATTTTTTAAATAATCAACAATTCCTACAACTTCTGTATAATCTTTTAAGTTTTTCTGTAATCTATATTCAAAAGGTGCAGATTTAATAGATAAAAACTCAGTATAAGAAAAAACATTTATTTCTCTAATATTATCAAGAGACATCTGTGAATCGACATTAAAATACCTAATAGAATCAACAGTATCACCCCAAAATTCAATTCTAATAGGTTTCTTATAATTGATTGGGAAAATATCAACAACAAAACCTCTAACAGCAATTTCACCAGTTTTATTAACAACACTTTCTCTTGTATAACCCAAATCATAAAGTTTATTAACAAGTTTGTGAATATCTATAGTATCCCCAAGTTTAATTTTTAAATCAGATTTTTTATATAAATCAGGAGTTGGCAAATACCTTAAGTACCCCATCATATTAGTTACAACTATACGATTATTATTTTTAACAAGCTCATTCATAGTTTCCAAACGTGTAACTTTAAGTTCTGGACTTACAGCAATAGCTTCACTAGTTAAAAAATCATCCATTGGGAAAAATAAACATTCCTCATGTTTTGAAATTGATTGAAAAAAATTGTTTGCCTCATATAAAGTATCTGTAACAACTAAAACAGAACCGAATTTTTTATATAATTCTATTATATATTCGGTTTTTAGTTCTTCATTAAGTCCAGTTACTTTACTAGGAAACTTCTTTATATCAAAAAGTTTTAACATATAATCATCCTTTTTTATTGTATTTATTCATTAAATTATCAAATGATAAATTAAAATAATCGTCTAATATATTATTTGTTTCTTTTAAAACGTTATCCAATTTACATTTTTCGACATTTGAAAACTTACCAAGTACAAAAGAAACCATATCGGTATTATTTTTCGATAATCCGACTTTTAACCTTTTGAATTTGTCCGTTTTTAAATTATCTATAATATTTCTAATACCATTATGTCCTCCACAAGAACCATTTTTTTTAAGTTTTACACTACCTAATTCAATATCTTTATCATCATAAATGACAAGTATATCATCAATGTCAATCTTAAAATAATTAACAAATGCTAAAACAACTGTTCCCGATAGATTCATAAAACTTAATGGTTTTAAAATAATAACATCTTCATTATTATATTTGATTATAGAATATTCCCCATTAAATTTATTTTTATCAAATTTATAGTTATGATAATTCATCCAACTATCAAGAACCATAAATCCAACATTATGTCTTGTATTTTTATATTCATCGCCAGGATTACCAAGTCCAACAATCAATTTCATTTACTATCACCTATTCCATGAAAATCTTTATAAACATCATCTTTTTTTAAATTATATTTTTTGGCAATCATTTTAATTGCATCATTAGGTTTCATTCCGTTATCAACTAATTCCTTAATTTCATCATTATAATTTAAATCAATACTT
>CAKPJE010000033.1 GCA_934162555.1 uncultured Bacilli bacterium
AAAATATTATATAATTGTTTTGAGGTGTAATTATGAAAAAGGTTAAAAAAAATATGCCACCAAAAAAGAAACATAATGTTACAAAATTATTTGTTTGGATTATGTTAATAATTATGGTTGCATCAAGTGTTGTTCCACTTATTATATATGCTATGCAGGGTAACTAAACTATTTAGATAGTTTTTTTATTTTTAATTTTACAAACTATTTTATTTATGGTATAGTATACAGCAAGCGGAGGAATTTAAAATGATTTTAGGAAAAATGATTGATAATTATTATACTTTAACATTAGATGGTAAAGAAGAATTATTAAGAGAAGTAAACAATAGAATAAATAATTTAAAACCCACTTCTTACGATGATGAATACTTTGAAAGACTAGTTGATTTTATTGTGACGAATCATAATAAAACGGTTATACAAACTTTAGAATCTGGTTTGACTGGTAAAGAAAATAAACTTTATAAGGATTTAAAGCTTGGACAAAACAAGAGGAAACTTGAACAATGGTTTGAAGCAAATGCTTATGGTAGTAATTTGTTGGGTGAAGAAATAGTTAGTTATTTCAGATCTTTCCAATATCGTGAAATTGCTGGTAAATACAAAGTTGATATGTCTATAATGGGTTTGGGAAAAGAAATAAGAAAATATATTGATGAAAATAATACTTTTATTTTAAATCTAATTAAACCTAGCTATTATAGAGCTGGTAATACCATAAAAAAACATACACTTTAATTTTACAAAATTATTTTAAAATGATATATTATTATATGTCAGGGGGAATTTATGAATATTTTAGGACAATTTATAAACGGATTTTATTTTTTAACTGATTCTGGTAAAGAAGAAATAGTTTGTGAAGTGAATAATAGATTATGCGGTGAGAAAACTACAAAATATGAAGATAGAAAGTTTGAAAGTATGGTAGAATTTGTATGTTCTAATTACAATAAACCACTTATAGATGCATTAAAAGATGGTTTAAATGGTAAAGAAAGACCTTTCTATAGTCTATTAAAGCAAGCTCAAAATGAAAGAAAACTAGAACAATGGTTTGAAGCTGTTGCTAGGGATACTAATTTATCTGGTAATGATATTATGAATTATTTTACTGGTGATAATTACCAACAATATGTTAAAAAATATGGTTGGACTACTAAAATTTCTGGTTTATCTAATTTAATTTCAAAAAATGTAAATAGTGGATGTGTTGGCTTTTTGAAATTAATTAATCCAAATATCGAATTAAAAAAACAATTAAAAAGAACTAAGTAATTAGTCCTTTTTTGTTTCTTTTAATAAATCTCTTATTTCTTCAAGTAAAACAATGTCATCTGGTTTCTTTAGTGGTTCAACTTTTTGTTCTGCTTTTTTCTCTTTCTTTTCTTTTGCTTCTTTTATTTCATGAAATTTATTCATAAATTTGACTATTATAAATAGGCAGAAAGCTGTTGCTAAGAAATTGATAATGTTTTGGATAAATACGCCATATTTTATTGCAGCATCTCCTAATTTTAAAGTTAAATTTGTAAAGTTTACCCCACCTATTATTATTCCAATAAGTGGCATAAATATGTCATCTACTAATGATTTTACAATTGTATTAAATGCATTTCCAATAATTAAACCAACTGCTAAATCTAAGACATTTCCTCTTGAAATAAATGTTTTAAATTCTTTTATAAATTTTTTCATTTTATTGCCTCCAACAAGTTCATAAATTCATTTTTTATATTTTTTAATTCTTCTTTTGTATTAGCTTCAAACCTTAATGATAATCTTGGTGTTGTGTTTGAACATCTTATTAGAGCCCATCCTGTTTCAAATTCAACTCTAATTCCATCTATATCATTATATTTATAATTATTTTCTATAACGTATTCTTTAATTTTATTGATGATATTTTTTTTATTCTCTTCTTTTACATTAACAAATAATTCATCTGTTGAATAATATGTGTTAAAATCTTTTGATAATTCTTCTAATGTAATGTTGTTTGATAGAATTTCAATTACTCTTAATCCTGCATATAATCCATCATCAAAGCCTAAAAATTTATCTTTAAAGAATAGATGGCCAGAGTATTCACCACCAAAATCAAATTCTCCTGTTTGCATCATCATGTTTGTATATGATGCACCAGTTCTATACATGATTGGTTTGATTTTTAGTTTTTTTAATTCATCTATTAATGTTTTTGAACATTTTACATCAAATAGAGCGTTACGATATTTTAAATGTTTGTCTAAATACTTATAAATCATTGCCATTAGAATATCAATTGAAATTGTATTGCCAAATTTATCGACTACCCCTACTCTATCTGCATCCCCGTCTAAAGCTATACCTATATCTGAATTTGTTTCTTTTACTTTTTCCTCTAACATTTTCATGTTTGTTCTAACACTTGGATCAGGATGATGATTTGGGAATGTTCCATCACTTATATCATTTATGTATATAGCTTCAATTGGTGTTTTTTCAATTATTTTTTTGATTATTATTGAACCAGTGCCATTTCCCGGATCAAATACAGCTTTTATTTTTTTCTCGCCAAAGTTAAGTGATTTGATTATATAATTGATGTATTCATTTTCTATGTTTATATTTTTTATGTAGCCATTTCCCGTTTTAAAATTTCCTTCTTTGGTAAATTCATAAAATTCTTTTATTGCATCTCCGTAAGCATTTCCAATATTGTTAAATGAAAATTTAAAGCCATTATATTCTTTTGGGTTATGACTAGCGGTTACCATTATGCCAAATGGATTATTTAAATATTTCCTGGCAAAGTATAACATTGGTGTTGTAACTAGTCCTAGGTCTAAAACATTTGCACCTGTTTCAGTTAAACCTTTTATTAATTCTTTATGGATTGACGGGCTTGATAGTCTATTGTCATAGCCAACAATTACTTCTGTACCACCTAATTCTTGAATTTTTGTTCCATAGCTTTTTCCGATTAGATAACCTGTTTCATCATCTAGTGTTTCATTATATATTCCCCTGATATCGTATTCTCTAAATATTTCTTGTTTTAACATTTGTTTTCCCTTTTCCTACATTATGTATGGCATTGCAAAATTCTAACATTTGACTATATGATGGTACAAATATCAGCTGACCCTCATATAGAGTGTTTGTTTCTAAACAGTTATATTCTGCTAGTAGTTGTGCGAATGCTTCTTTACCATAATATGCAATTGCAATTTTTTCTAAAGTGTCTCCTTTTTTTACTTTATATGTAAATCCAACTAATTTTTCTAGTTCATATGTTGATGGCAATTTAATTATTTGACCAATACTTATAGCATCAATATTAGCGATTCCATTATAAGCTGCTAGTTTATCAATATATTTATATGATCCATAGTGTTGTTTACAAATTTTTCCTAAAGTGTCTCCTTTTTTTACTCTATAGATTTCATTTTGTTTTGGTTCATTTTCAATAAATACAAAATGTTTATAGTCTTTGATTGTATTGATGTTTGGTATTTCAATAACCTCTCCTTCTCTAATAAAATTCGGATTAGGAATATTGTTATAGTTAGCAAGTTCAGTACTATAGGATGGTGTACCATAAGCATTTTTAGATATTTTCCTTAGGGTATCACCTCTTTTGATAACATACTGATATGCTAAAGCATTTGTACTAAGTGATGTTAATACAATTGTCCCTGCAAGTACTCTTTTTATTCCTTTTTTTATGTTTATATTTTTCATAGTAACCTCCTTGTGAAAATATAATCTTACAACAATTATGTTATCATTTTTTTTATTTTGTGTCAATAAAAGATAGTCCATAATAAAATAGCAGTTTTTCTGCTATTTGTGCACTAGTACTTTTGTACCAACATTTATGTTTTCATAGATATATTCTGCAATATTATATGGTAGATTTACACAGCCATGACTTCCTCTGTTAAGATAAATACTACCTCCGAATTTGTTTCTCCAACAGGCATCGTGTAAACCGATTCCACCATCAAATGGCATCCAAAAATTAACATGACTGTTATAATCTTCGCCTTTTAAATATCTGTCTGTTTCTTTACTATAAATTTTAAAATTTCCAATTCTTGTTGGTGTTTTTTCTTTTCCACTTACTATGTCAGATTCTATTAAAATATCTATATCGTCATATAATTTTAGTTTTTGATCTTCTAAATCGATGTCCACAAATTTTTGGTCTATCTCGTTTATTGATGAATTTTCAATATAACCAATATATTTATCTGTTTTGATTAGTGAATAGTCTAAATTACTATATAACAAATATGCTGTTTCGTATTTGCTTATTAGTCCTGATACAAAGCCCTCGCTATTGAATAAATAATCAGCTTTATTGGCATATACTATTTTTTTTATATCAATTTCAATATTATATTCATCTTGTATTTGTTTTTTTAATGATGTTACTAATTCTGCACTGATATATCCTATTTTTCCATTATATTTTACAATATACCAATTATTATTTGTTATTGCAATTGTTGTAAGAATGCTACCGCTTTTAATTGTTGCAATTTTATTGTCAGCAATTTCTGGCGATAGGCGCAAATTAACGTTTGCATTTGCGTATAGTAAATCATTTACTTCTGTATGTTCTAAGTATGGCATTTCAAATGTATTTAGAGATTCAACATATTCAGTTTTAACAAAGCCTATTTTATTGTTATATTTTATTAAATCCCAGCCATCAATTGTTAAGATTCTATAAGCAATATTATATTTATCAAAAAGACCTATTTTTTTTCTTTCTATTTCTTCACCTAAACGCATATTAACATTGCTATTAGCACTTACATAATCCCCTTTATTTTCTAATTTGGCATATGCGTTGCTTGATACTAATACACATGATGATAATAATACTGATAAGGCTTTCTTTTTAATGTTTATTTTCATAAATATCCCTCAAAAAATATTATATATTTTTTTCTTAAAATGTCAAATTATTAATCAGATTGCATCTTACTGTTATACGGTTTATGGCATCATTTGTGCATGTATATAGTGTTAAATTGAAATTGGTATCAATCATTTTTTCTACATCGGTTGATGATAATATTTCTATTTCTTCTACTTCGTATATATATTCGTTTTCATGAATGTCTGTAAATATAATATAATCTCCTTGTTTTAGTTTTCCTATATCTTTAAAGTGAGTTTTATATGAATGTGCACATATTATCATATTTTCTATGCTATTTCCATAATAAAGGCATGGTGCGATTTTTAATCTTTTATAATCCCATGTATCTAAAACTGGCAGACTTATTTCTAGTGCTGGGATACTAATTGTTCCTATATAATCATAACCTTTTATATTTACTGTATCTAATTCTTTATTATTTGATTCAGTTGGTATATTTATTTTTTCTATTAAGTTTAAGATCTTTTTTGCTTCTTTTCCAGCATTATATTCATTATATTTATCTTTTATAATCAGCATTGAAGAAATTGTTGTTATTATAAAACCTAATGTTATAATTATTTTACTTTTCATTGGTTTCTCTTTTTTTGAATATAATGCCTATTATGATTAGTGCTAGGCCTGTGTAAGCTGATATTTTGTATAGATATGTCATTTGTCCTGTATCTACTAATGATGGTGTATTGGTTACTGTAAATGTGTATTCGTTTGAACTATAAGATACTGTATAATCTTTTGGTAAATTAATTTCTTTTACTGTATAACTATCACTTTTGGGCATATCCTCTATTGTTACTTCCCAGTTATTTTCTTCGTTTAAGATAATTGTTTTAATTTTTTCTTTATTTTTATATAGTTCTATTGTTACATGGTCTAATATTTTGTTTTTTTTGTCAGTATTCCATACTTTTTTTATTGTTATGTCTGTTAAATCAACTATTTCTATTTTTGGGCTTGCATCAATGTTATATTCAAAAGAACTGTTTATTTCTTTAGGAATCATTATTAAGCTCGGGTTTATTTGAGCAAAATTTTTAACTTTGTTGGTTTGTCTAATATAATATACTCCCAAGTCTAGGTTGCTGAATATTGCTTCGCCTTTATCATTTGTTTGCTTAACTTCGGATTTTAAATTTTTATTTTTAATACAAAGTTCTATATTTTTTATGTTTTCATCTGATAGTTTATAATTGCAATCTTTTAATTCATCTACATATTCAAATGATAAATTATTATTAACTATACTTACTTTACCTATTTTTAGTAATTCAATTTCTGCTCCTATTACAGGTGTTTCTCCTTTTAGAGTTATAGAAATACTACCTTTTTTGCTTAAGTCAACGATATTATCTGCTTTTACTATTCCTAGAAAAGCAATTAGAGTAATTAGGGTAAACATTATTTTTTTCATATATTATTCTTCCTTTCTTTGGGGTAAATGTATTTTTTATAGTCGATTTTCTTTTCGACTGGTTTGATTAAAATTATTAGTAATAGACTAAATATTATTGGGAGTGCGACTATTGGTGTTACTACTAATGTGCTTATTTTAAATCCTTCGGTTGTTATAAATATTTTTTTGTTTTCAATGTTTTCTATTCTTTTACCTCGTACTAATAATCTATGTGTATTTATTCCGTATGGTGTACAGGTTAAGAGTGTTACATAATCGCTATCTTTATCTATTTTTAAATCATTTATTTGATTTGGTTTTACAATTGTTATTTTATCTATTTGATAGGTCATTGTTCTATCTAATATTTGAATTACAAATGTATCACCTAGTTCTAATTTATCTAAATCAGTAAATAGTCTAAATGATGGTAAACCTCTATGTGCTGATAAAACACTATGTGTTCCTGTTCCTCCTACTGGTAAACTTGTTCCTTCTAAATGCCCTACTGCTTTACTTAGTACTTCAGCACTTGTTCCATGATATATTGGTAATTCAACTTTTATTTTATCTATTGTTAAATATCCCATCATTCCATGACCATTTAGATTTAAAATTTCATTGTAGTTTGTAATTGTTTTATATGTTAATAGTGGTCTTTTCATAGATAGTAGTTTTTTATTATATTCATCTGCTTTTTTAAAGTACTCAGTATAATCTTCTTTTTTGATATTTTTTAGTATTGATTCATAATCGACTATTGCTTTTGATTGTACTTTTTGATTGTAGTAATTACTTATTGATGGATATAATAGTACTGCTAGGCCTATGAAGAAAAATAATACCATAATAAGTGTAGTTTTATTCTTTTTCATAAGTCTTTTTCACTTCCTTTTTATAATATACATATGAGGGAAAGGCTTGAAGCCTAACCCTATATGTTATTTATAATTTTTTAAATTTTTTAAATTTTTTTAATTTTTTTTAAGCTGATATTTTTGACATTCTTAATTTAGCAGTTAGTAAGATACCACATGCTAGAACTGTTAATGTTCCCATAAGAATGAACATGAATGTTCCGAATCCACCTGTTGAAGGTAATTCAGCACCAGTAGTGTTTACTACTTGGATACCACCATTTTCATAAGTTATAGTGATAGTTGTTACACCTTCTTTTATCACTTCTTCTGATTTAGTAGTAGCTGGATTATTATTTGCTGTCATTATAACTTTAACATCATCAGCAAGTTTATTATAACCATCTGGTTGTTTAACTTCTTTTAAATAGTAAGTATCAACATCTAATCCTTCGATTGTTACATGACCAGCAACAATATTAACTCCTGTTTCTCCTTCTAAAGCAACGCGATATGTGTTATCTTTACCTGCTACTTTTACAACCGGAATTTGTTTTTTATCTTTATCAAGTAAGATGAATTCAGCACCTTCAAGTTGAATTTTATTACTATCAGTTTTAACTAAATCAAAACTAAATGTATATGTTCTAGTTTCATCATATTCAGTTTCATGATTGTCACCATACTTTAGAACAGTTTGGTTATCATTACCTTTTCCATATTCTCCTTCAACATTACCTACTACTGCTTTATCATTTAATGTTGCTTTATATGTAACAACAATTGTAGTATCTTCTGTAATTTTATCAAGATAAGATTTTGTAAATGTAATAGTAAATCCATTTGGTGAAGTTTTTAAGTTATAATCTTCTCCTACAGTAAGTGCAGTATCACCAACTGTTACAACAATTGATGTAGGATCAAGTGTTAAACCAGCTGTCATATCATCGATTAATCTGTAGTTTTCTGCACCTTTTTTAGCATATATTGTTGTTTTGAAATCGATAACATCACCAACTTGTGCGGTATTTTCTTTACCATAATGGTTGTTTGAATCTTCTTTAACTTCCTTCTTAATTGTTGGAGGAGTATTTTTTTCGTTTATAGTTGCATTTGGGTTAGTTGTTGTTAAACCACATAAAGCACCCATTGTTGAATCAACTAGATAATAACCTAATTTTAAGTTTTCAAACACTAATGCACCATCAGCAGTTGCAGTTTGGCTTGCATCTGCTGTAATTGTATCAGCATTAGCTTTCGCATAATTGATTGCATCTACTGCAAGTTCTTTTTCTTTAGCATCTTTTACCCAAGTAACATAACCTTGAGCATCTGTTACAAAGTATTTTTGACCAGTTGTGCTTTTAACAAACTCTTTCCAAGCATCTGTTGCTTTATAAGCATAAGCACCTTTTTCTGTATTATAAGATTCTAGATATAATATTTCATAAATCTTATATGTTTTACCATTTTTTGCATTTGTAATAGTTATTTTACCATTTCCAGCAGCAAAAACTGGTACAATTCCTACTAGTAGTAGCGCTACTACTAATACTAAATTTAATAGTTTTTTCATTTTTGTTTTTTCCTTTCCTGTCTATCTTTTTGTATATGCATTTTATTATAAGAGTCAGCTTAATCTCTTTTTCTTAAAGTACATATAACATATATTAATAACTGAACCCCCTGTTAATAGAATTCCAGCTATTACCAAAATTAGCATTCCTGAACTTCCAGTTTCAGGCATTATATAACCACCTATATTAATGAATTTAATGTTAGTTGGTTTTTCAGTTGAATCAAGTTTACTTTCTAAACTTTTTCCAAATGTAATTTTATTATCATTTAATTTGTAATTTACTTCATAACCTTCTGTTTCTAATTCTTCTATTTTGAAATTAGAATTAAAAGGTAAATTCTCTATATAAATTGTTTCATTATGTTTTAAATAAATTGTTGTTTTTCCATTACTATCTAAAGTAATATGCCCTGTTTCATTCCCTTTTTTATAAGGATATTCACCAACTACAGGTTTTCCATTATATGTAATTACTAAGGTAAATTTAAATGTTCCAGATTTTTCTATATTACCTTGAACCTCTTTAGAAATATTTAAATTACTTTTCAAATAATCATTTATTATTTTATTACCTTCAATTTTATGAATTGTTTTATCATAGGCAACTTCTACATCATATTCGGTTTTATTTAAGATATGTCCGTTTGGTGCTTTAGTTTCTTTTAAAATATATTTATGTCCTGATGGTATATTTATGAACTTAACTGAGCCATCACTTGTTGATACTGCTTTATATGTAAGTGTATTATCGGATGGTTTTTTTAGTTCATTGTGACAAGGACAATTTGGTGAATGAACAAGTTCAAATTCGGCATTTTCTAATGTGAATTCATCTCCTAAAGCTGATACTTTTTTGAATTCTAATTCACCTAAATAACCAACTATACTTGGTACTTTAAAGTCAATTTCACCATTTGTTGATGTTTTATCTGTTTTGATCACATAGTTAAGTGTTGTCTTACCGTTTGTTTCATATATTTTAAAGTTACCAGTATTTTTATCTATTTCTTCAAATGATGATAATTCATTTTGCAGTCTTATTCTATAATGAAGTTCATAAACGTAATATGTAATATTTCCGTTTTCAATTATTGTTGGGTTTGAGTTTTTTAAATCCCAATTTATTCTATCTTTATCATTATAACTTGCTGTATTG
>CAKPJE010000034.1 GCA_934162555.1 uncultured Bacilli bacterium
CAAAAAGTCAAATAAAGGAATTTTTATTACCACATCTGATTTTACAAAAGAAGCAAAGGATTATGCGACAAATTTAGCACATACAATAGTTTTAATAAATGGAAATCAATTAGCAAAGCTTATGATAGAACATAATGTAGGAGTTCAAATAAACTACTCTTATGATATCAAAAAAATTGATAATGATTATTTTGAAATGATTTAAAAATTAACTACATTCTACGACTTCGGGGGTGGTGATGGTGCTGAAGTAATCTACGCTCTAAGAAACAAAAGCACTCTTGCCAACAAAATACTCAATTCTCTAGCAAAATCAGGTCAAAACATAAGAGAAGCATACCAAAGAAGACTACCAAGTAACACATCCAAAGACTACTATTTCATCCACAGAAATACAGGAAACACCGAACCAGTTTTAGTAGAATATGGTTTCTTAGACAGCAAAGGTGATGATGTAGAACAACTAAAAAACAATGCCGAAAAATACGCCAATGCAGTTGTCGACGCAATACTAGATTACATAGGTTATGGTACAGGAACAAACTACACAGTTCAAAAAGGTGACAGCTTATGGAGCATCGCAAATAAATTCAACGTCAGTGTAGAAAGTCTAAAAACAGCAAATAACCTAACAAGCAACCTACTAAACATAGGCCAAACATTAAAAATCCCTACCGAAGAAAAACCAGTTACAGGAGATTACACAGTATACACAATATCAAAAGGCGACAGCTTATACTCAATCGCTCAAAAATATAACACAACAGTAGACGCTCTTGTAAAATACAATAACCTAAGCTCAACAAATCTAAAAGCAGGGGAACAACTACTAATCCCAACAAGTGAAAGCAAACTAAACACATATACCGTAAAATCAGGCGACAGCTTATATTCAATAGCTAAAAAATATGGCATAACAGTAGATGAACTAAAAAAAGCAAACGGCCTAACATCAAATAACTTAAGTCTAAACCAGAAACTAGTCATCCCAGAAACAAAAGGTGAAATAGGTTATGTAGTAAAAGCCGGTGACAGTCTATACTCAATTGCCCAAAAATACAACATAACAGTAGATGAACTAAAAAAAGCAAATGGTCTAACTACCAATACACTAACAATCGGTCAAGAATTAACAATTCCCGAAACAAGCAAAACAACAACATATACCGTAAAATCAGGTGATAGCCTATACAGCATAGCAGACAAATACAATGTCAGTGTTGCCAACCTAAAAAAAGTAAACAACCTAACAAGTAATCTATTAAGTATAGGTCAAATATTAGTCATTCCAAAATAAAACTATAATGAATTTCTCATTATAGTTTTTTTAATGAATTTCCTTACATATTCCAGGATCAGGTATATAAAAACAATGATTTTTATATCTACCAGAATTTCTCTGTTCCCACCAAGTAGGGGCACAATCAGTATTTGTACCCGGTGCATAAAACCATAAAGCATTAGTAGCAGGATAATAATACTGCCCCTTTAACACCTTGTCAGCCAAATCCTTTTCCTTAGAAGTAGGATTACTAAAATAAAGAGGACTATTAATACCAGAAAAACCACCAGGACTCTGATTAATAGTTTCATTCAAATTCCTCAAATCCTTAAAAGTGTAGCACTCAGCAAGAGCTCTATTAACAACAACATTGCCAACCATAAGCATCCCAAGATCACCTTCACCCAAAGCTTCAGCTCTCATAAGCCTTGCAAGCATATCCCTCTCTTTTGAAGTATGCGCTAAAATAGCCAAATCATATCACCTTTAATATTATATGAGTTTATCCCTAGTAAATTTAATTATTTTTATTGTATCCTCATAACTTTCATCATATAAATCAATTCTAAAGTGTTTAATTCCTAAATCCTTATAATAACTAATCATATCAATATTATCAACGGGCTTATAATTAAGTAGCGTAGTTAAACAATTATTTTGAATAATAGGAAATAAATAATTATTTTGATTTTTCAAATAATATTTACCATTTTTACAGCCACATTCCCCAGTTAAATACTTAATAGGGCAGTATTTCATAACCATAGCTTCAAGTAGACCATACACAATAATTTCAACATTATTGTTAATATTATCAATCAAATTAACCTTATCATTTATTTCAGGAGATAAAGTAACCTGTTTAATTCCCGTACTATGAAGAACCTGTAAAGCCTCATTATTTATAACATTAAGTTCATAGCTCCCAAAAACATTATTTGCTTTTGCATACGAACTAGAACCAATTTCAGTTATCAAAAGATTATCATTTGCGATTTTTCCTCTATTTAATATAACTCTAGGCAATTTCAAAAAAGTATTAGGATATTTTTTATGTAATTCCAAATTAGAAGTATAAATGTTATCAACATTCGCACAAATAGCAGCTTTATATTGTTCTTCATTATTAACAAAAATGTTAATAGTTTCCTTATCATCTTTATAATTAACAACTTTATGAACATTATTGTTAATAACTTTCTCCGTAATTTCAGTTTTCTTATCAATCAAACTTTGAACTAGCATTCTTCTAATATTGTTTAATTCGCCAACACTAATAAAAATATTATCACTTTTATCAACTAAAATACTAGAAGCCCTAAAAGGAGTATCTCCAAGCTTTGATAATTGCTTTACAATCATATCTTTTGAAGTATCACTAGTGATTGATTTTTGAATAATATTACCTTTTTGCACGATTTTAAACCTATTATCACAAATACAAATTTCAAGTGGCTTTCCTAAATAAGCTTTAACTGTAAAAGAAACATCCATTTTTTTGAGTTCATAATTCTTAAGTTCCTTTAAAAGTTTAGAACTTACAGTTTTACGCACAATACCATTTTCCTTAACAAAACATTTATTCTCCACAATAGCAATGTCATCTTTATCAACAAAAGATGTTAATAACATTTTTTTATTATATAGTTTATTAACAATCATACCCTTGCCATTTTCGAACCTAATGCCATCCTCTTGACTCAATCCCTCGGAAAGTTTAATCTTAACATATTTTTTATTAGAATCTATAACCTTACCAATAGTAATGCCCTGATGATTAGACGTCTTAATATTCATAATATTCTTTTCACCAAATAAGTATCCCTCAGTAAAATCACGATTAAATAAAAGTCTCAAATTTTTATCATCAAGTTTACTATTCTCTTTACCATCAATTAAATTTCTATAATATTTAGTAATAAATCCAACATACTCAGGACTCTTCATCCTGCCTTCAATCTTAAGTGAAGTAATATCAGAAGCAAGTATTTCCTTAATTCTTCCAGAAGTATTTAACTCTTTAGTACTAAGTAAAAAATCCCCATCAGTCTTACATTCTTTACCATCTTTTATAAGTTTGTAAGGAAGTCTACAACATCCAGTACATTCACCTCTATTACCACTTCTACCACCATTTAAAAAGCTCATCAAACAGCACCCAGAGTAGCAAATACATAAAGCTCCATGCACAAAAATTTCTTTTTCTATATCAACATCTAGTTTATTGATATCATCCAAAGACATCTCTCTATCAAGTATAACTCTAGAAACTCCCAGACTCTTAAAAAATTCAATATTTTCCTTATTATGATTATGGCACTGTGTCGAAGCATGAATAACTAAGTCAGGAAACTTTTTATGTGCAGCACTTATAAGTCCAATATCTTGCATAATAACTGCATCAACATTATGTGTATACAAAAACTCTATAAAATCAAGTGCCTCATCAAATTCATCTTCATAAATTATAGTATTAACAGTAATATATATTTTAACATCATATATATGGGCATAATTAATAGCATCAATTAACTCATTTTCACTAAAATTTTGCGCAAAAGCTCTAGCGCCAAATCTTTTGCCCCCTAAATAAACAGCATCTGCTCCATTATGAATAGCTGCTTTTAAAGCCTCCATACTACCAGCAGGGCTAAGTAATTCAATCTTTTTCATATTCGTACTAATTAAAAAGGAAGAATTATCTTCCAATATTTAATCCAACCCTTTCTCTCATTAATTCATATTTTTCCTTAGCAAGTTCTCTTGATTTTTTTATACCATCATCAAGAATCCTGTTAATTTCATCACTATTTAAAAGTGCATTATATTTATCTTGAATAGCTCCAATATGATTACTTACAACATCAGCAACATAAGTTTTAAATTCTCCGTAATTCTTATTTGCAAACATTTTTTCTAATTCTTCGATGCTCTTGCCAGTAATACATGAAGCAATATTTAATAGATTAGAAATACCAGGCTTGTTTTCTTCATCAAATCTAACAACCATTTCCGAATCAGTAGTAGCGCCTTTTATCTTCTTAATAATAGCATCACGACTGTCAAACATTGAAATAACACCATTAGGGTTTTCTTCAGATTTACTCATTTTTTTAGAAGGGTCTTTTAAATCCTTAATTTTAGTACCTTCTTTTTTTACAAGAGGATTAGGTATTACAAATGTTTCTCCATATCTATTATTAAATCTTTCAGCTATGTTACGTGCAAGTTCGACATGTTGTTTTTGGTCAATACCAACAGGAACATACGTAGCATCGCAATATAAAATATCGGCAGCCATTAAAGTAGGGTAAGTTAATAAACCAATCGAAAAATTGCTATTTCCTTTGCTTTTTTCTTTAAACTGAATCATTCTTGAAGCTTCGCCATAATAAGTATTACATTCAAGAATCCATGATATAGCAGGGATATACTCGTTTTCAGATTGAATATAAATTGTTACCTTTTTAGAATCAATTCCACAAGCCAAATACATAGCAATAAATTTTTTAATTCTAGAATTTAATAAATCTCTATCTTGTGGTACAGTTAAAGCATGTAAATCTGCAACAAACAAATATATTTCATCATACTTTTCTTGTAGTTTTAACATCGGTATAATCGCACCAATATAATTACCTAGTGTTAATTCACCAGTTGGTTTTAAACCAGTTAATATTCTTTCCATAATTTCAACTTCCTTCACTAAATATCAATTGACAAATTATTCTTAATAATGTATAATATAACTTGTCTTAGGGGTATAGTTTAATGGTAGAGCGACGGTCTCCAAAACCGTTAATGTGGGTTCAACTCCTGCTACCCCTGCCAGATGATTATTAAAGTTTAGTCTAACTAAACTTTTTTTTATCCGCTTTTCAGATATATTATAGCACATTTTTTTAAAATAAAGTATTATTCTTTTATATAATGTGGTAAAATAAACATAGAAAGTGGGGATATAAGTGGAAAAAAACAAAGTAGTTATTATTGGATGCGGAAATGTAGGCATGAGTTATGCATATGCTCTATTAAATCAAAGGACATATGTAAATGAACTAGCACTCATAGATCTAAACTATGACAGAATAGTAGGCGAAGCAATGGATTTAAACCACTGTCTAGCCTTTGCGCCCTCAAAAATAGATATAAAAGCAGGAACATATGAAGACTGCAAAGATGCAAGCATAGTAGTAATTGCAGCAGGTGCCAATCAAAATCCAGGTGAAACAAGAATGGATTTAATAAATAAAAACAGTAAAATATTTAAAGAAATAGTATCGAATGTAATGAAAAACAATTTTAATGGTATTTTTCTAGTTGCAACCAATCCATTAGATGTTATGACATATTTAGTTCAAAAATATTCAGGATTACCTTATCATAAAGTAATGGGAAGTGGAACAAGTTTAGATACAGCAAGATTAAGATATTTAGTAGGCAAAAAAATAAGTGTGAACCCTAAAAATGTTCATGGCTATGTAATTGGTGAACATGGAGACTCTGAATTTGTACCATGGAGTAATGTGAATATTGGTCTTCAAAATATTGATGAATTTTTAAATCAAGAAGAAAAAAATAATGTTGAAAAATCAGTAAGAGAAGCAGCTTATGAAATAATCAATAAAAAAGGCGCGACGTATTATGGAATTGGTATGTGCCTAGTTAGAATAACAAATGCTATATTAGGTAATGAAAACGCCATCATAACAGTATCAAACTATGATGGAGAAAATGGTATTTATATAGGTCTTCCTGCTATTATAAATAAAACAGGAGTAAGCAAAAAAATGAAGGTAAATTTAACACAATCAGAAATCCAAAAATTTCAAGATTCAGTTAATATAATTAAAGATGCAATAGCAAAAATTAATGAATAAAAAATTTATTAAATTGATTTGACAATATCCTCTTTTTTGATTAGAATAACCATCAAGAAACGAGGAATACTATTATGGAAAAAATAAGTGTAATTGTTCCGGTTTTAAATACTGCCGAACATCTAAATAGAATAATAATGGGGCTTTTAAAACAATCTTATAAAGATTTAGAAATTATTATAATAGATAGTGGTTCAAAAGATGAAACACTTGAAATATGTAATAATTGGTCGTTTCTTGATGATCGAATAAAAATATATGAAACAAAATCATCAATATTTGAGCTAGCACTAGAAAAATCAACAGGTAAATATATTTTGTTTATTGATAATATAAACCTAGAAGATGAACAAATGCTTGAAAAAATGATGAATGCTTTAAAAAATAATAATTCAGATATAAGTATTTATAATTCAAACTATAATAAAGTAGCATCTTACCTAGTTTGCAATCATCAAAATATTATTAATACATTTGATGGTCCACTATGGAATAAATTATTTAAAAAAGATTTATTTAATACATATAATATAGAAAATATATTTAAAACAGCTTTAAAAAAAGCAGTAAGAGTAAGTTTATTTGTGTAAACTTATTTTTTTTTGTTCTAATTTAAATAAATTTATGTTAATATATATGTAGGAGGTATATTATGAATTTAAAAGGAACAAAAACAGAAGCAAATTTAAAAGAAGCTTTTGCTGGTGAAAGCCAAGCAAGAAATAAGTATACATATTTTGCATCAAAAGCAAAAAAAGATGGTTATGAACAAATAGCAGCTATATTTGAAGAAACAGCAAACAATGAAAAAGAACATGCTAAAATGTGGTTCAAATACCTAGAAGGTGGAGATATTAAATCTACAAAAGAAAATCTAGAATCAGCAGCAAATGGTGAAAACTTTGAATGGACAGATATGTATGATAGAATGGCTAAAGAAGCTTTAGAAGAGGGTTTTACTGAGATTGCAAATAAATTTAAAATGGTGGGTGCAATTGAAAAAGCCCATGAAGAAAGATATAGAAAATTAATTGAAAATGTTGATGAAGAATTAGTTTTCTCAAATGATGAAGATACAATTTGGATTTGTCGCAATTGTGGCCATATTGTAATTGGTAAAAAGGCACCAGAAGTATGCCCAGTATGTAATCATCCAAAAAGTTTCTTTGAAAGAAAAGCAAATAATTACTAAACTCCTTGATTTTAGGAGTTTTTTTTTGTATTATTATAATGGTGGTACAATTGAATATTGAATATATAAAAAACATGAATAATTCTGAACTAGAAAGCTTAATTTTAAAAAATAAAGAATTGTTATTAGATAGCAACATTAGATCATTACTTATGGAAGAAAATAGGCATTATGCTTTTGTTTGGATTGTTCAAGAAATAGATGATTTTAGTTATTTATCTGATGATGACATGATTAATAGAATATTAGAAGATAAAAAATTTGAAGAAAAGATGAATGCTATTTTATCTTCTTGTAAAAATATTGCTTCGCTTTTAAAAAATAAAAATTTTGCAAATGCTATATTATCAACTAATTTAATAAATTATTTAACTTATTTAGATTACGATTCTTCAAAGGTTTTAATGGATTATATGTTAAATGAAAAATTAGAAAAATATTTTAATTATTTTACAAATGCTGTTAAATTAGAACTTATAAAAGATGAGAGAGTATTGAATGCCGTTTTAAATAGTGATTCGTTTGGAATGATCTTAAAAAATTCATCTCCTAAATTATTCGAGCTTTTTACTAAATTTGATAGAACTAAGAATATTATTTTTAATTCTGATGTTAATTTTATAATGTATTTTGTAACAAATGATGTTGCATTTCCTCTTGATATAAGTTTGGATAAAAAGTTTCAACAAAAATTTTTAGATATTAAAGATATTTCTTTTTATAGATTTTGTATGGATGAATTAGAAAAAAATAATTCACTTGCAGCTTCTGAAATAGATAAAAAAAGAGATCAAATTTATGATGAAGATGTAAAAGATTATTCTAATGGTTTATTTCCTAAAACCAAAAGTATACTTGCACATATAGATAATGGCACTGATTATAGTTCTCTTTTAGATAATGATATTATAACCTTTTTATGTATAAATAATATTGATGAAACAAATATTTCCTGTATGAAAGATATTCTTTATAAATATGATAGTTTTAAGATGAGGGATACTTTAATAGATAGATATTTCAAAGATGTTCCCCTTAATTTTTTGAAAAATTTAAATGTAATGGTTGATTATAATAATAGTTTAAGAGAAAAAATAATTGATAAAAAAAGATTAAGTATATATAAAAGAATATTAGCATTTGAAGAATTAACTTATATTGAAAGAAAAAATTTATATATGGAATGTCAAAAATATGAGAATTTGGCAGAACTATTTTATGATGATTATAGATCTTGTCGTGATAATTCATACTCTAATTTGATAGATGTAGCAATTAATCCTCAAAATATGGGCAATTTACTTTCGCTTGAAAAGAGTGAAAAATATAATATACCAGTTTATGAATTAAATGGTGAAAAGTTTTTTGCATTTGTTCATGTAACTAGAGAATACAAAAAAAATCCAAGAACTAATCCAAATTTATGGCGCAAAAAAGTAAGTGAAGGTCTTTCTTTAAGTTTTATAGGTAGTAATAATATAACTACTTATGGTAGTCCAGAGGACTATGTTGCTTTTGGTTTTTCTAATTTAGATTATAACCGTTTTGTTCATTTAAGAGATTCTGATTCCTTTTCAAATTACAATTCATCTTATAATGAGCATTCACATTATGTCCAAAAAATGTATACACCTTCAAATTTTGTAAAAAAAACACTTGGGTATAATGAGATTGTTTATCAGGAAAACTCAAAGAAAATAGAATTAGCTGAGGTAAAACCAGATTATGTATTGTGTTATAATGAAATATCAGATGTTGATGTAAATGTAGCACGATACTACCATTTGCCCATAGTTGTGGTCAATACAAAAAAATATAAATTTAGTAAAGATACAATTGATAATTCGGAATCAAATAAATATGTGGATATAAATAACTATCAAGGTAGAAAATTATAAAAAAGGTAATTGTCTAACTAGAATAAATGTGATATTATTTATGTATAAGATATTAACATGTTTGTTGATAAAGAGTAATAAAATAGAAAGGTTTGTTGATAACTATATAGGAGTAGTAATAAGTGCTAGTCCTTTTAATGGTGGAGGAATATATGAATAAGAGAAATTATATTGTTTTAATTGTATTAACTTTTTTGATTGTTGTAGCTGGTACATTATCATATTATGTAAGTAATATAAATGGTACATTAAGAGTGATAGTTTAAAATTTGCATTTAATGTCTATAAAATAATTAATAGCAATGAAACTACTTTTAGTGATATAAACCTTTATGATACAGCAAAAGTACATAATGGAATAGGGGAAGTAATTGTACCTGGAGATTATGGAGATTTTGTAATTAAAGTAAGTAGTAAAGGATCAGAAGTAAAATTAAGGTATGATATTAATTTAAAAGGTAATGATATACCAGTAAATATGAAGTTTTATTTAGATAGTGAAAAGATAGATAAAATAGATATAACTGATTTAAGTTTAAATGGTATATTAGATATAAATGGAAAACAAGCAAAGAATACAGAATATGCTATAAATTATATAGGCTTTGATAATTCAGTAGTATTCCCAAGTGTAATAGATAAAGATGAAGAATTAAGTAT
>CAKPJE010000035.1 GCA_934162555.1 uncultured Bacilli bacterium
CGTTTGTTAGATTAACGCTTGCATTTAGATTCTTATTACCATCATAGATACCAACAAATTCAATATTTTTTACATTGCCAGACAAATTCATAGGATCTTCAGCAACCCATGTTGCTTCAGATATTTCCATTATTCTTTTGAATATTTTATTAAAGGCGCCAGTCATTGCTGATTCATTTGTAACATCTTGATAGTAACCAGAACCTATTTTGTTTCTAAGCCAATTTTTATAATCATCCGAACTACTATCACTTCCTATTTCGTATGTTGTTGATGTCCTATCAACTACTGAATGGCTCTGACCATTTGTTTGTTCAACATAAGCTATGATTGTTTGGCCACCAACATCAACACCGATTGAGTAAATAGTGATTCCTTTATTTTTTATTTTTTCTGCTTCTTCTCTTGCTTTTATAGCAGATGTATCACTATAACTTGTTCCATACAAACATTTCTTTTTTGAAACATGGTCATAAAATATTTTACCAGTACTATCATACGGATCATATCCACTGTAACCACTACTTATGTATGTTGTTGGGAATCCATCAGATAAGAAGATAATATGCTTAGAACTTGCATTAGATTCACTTAACATGTCTTTTGCTCGTTTTAATCCCGATTCAATATTTGTGAATCTAGAGTGAGATTTGTCATATCCATTAGCATTTATTATTTTATTTGTTTTTTCAACCATTGTTTTTTTCAATGCTTCTGCTTGCTTTGTTGTCATACATTCTTGTAATTCAAATATTTGTTTACTATCTGTATTAAATGCAACAAAACCAATTTTTCTATTTATGTTTTTACCACCAGCTGAATGTTCAGCAAATTTATCAATAAAATTTTTGGCAGCATCTTGAGCAGCTTCAATTCTAGTAGTCGATCCCATTTTGGATTTCATTGTATTTGAAATATCTAAAACAACTACAACAGCTAAATCTGGTTCTTCTGCTTTTGTTCTCGTTTGAACTCTTAATGTAATATCAAAATAGTTTTCTATATTTGAATTTCCACTTTTATAATTGGTCTCAGATATTGTTTTGCTAATAATAACACTACTATCATCTTTAGATTTACCACTATCTTTGCCTTCCCAGTTTTCTCCACCAAGACTAGAAACTTGTTTATAATTATTAAGTACTACATTATCACCATATACACTTAAAAAAGGGTAAACAGTTACAACAAATAAACATAAAATATATAGAATTTTTTTTAAGTACTTCATTTAAAAACCTCCCTGAAAATTTTTTAATTTACACTACCTATATTTTTTATTGGCCAAACCCTAAAAATTATTTTTCCAATAATATCATCATTACTAATACAACCAACTTCACTATTTCTTGAATCAATAATTGTATCTCTTCTATCACTTAATACAAACCATTTGCCATCTTGTACCTGTAAAGGAAATTCAACATCTGTTTCGCCAAGCATTTTATTTTGAACATAGCTCTCATTTATTACTTCTCCATTTACACTTACATTTCCTTCATCATCGATATATACCCAATCAGAAGGTGATGCAATAACTCTTTTAATTAATATTTTATTTCCGTGATAAAAAGCAATGATATCTCCCTTTTTAATATTTTTAGTTTTAACACTCACTACTATTTCACCCTCATTTAGAATCGGTGCCATTGATGTTCCACTTATTTCAACTACAGGCATTAGTAATGAAGCAATAATAGTTGCAAAAGCTGCTACTATTATTAAGCCATAAATTGTACTCCTTAATATTCTATTATATTTAGATTTGTATGTTTCCCTTTTTAGTTCATTTTCAATATCATTAACATTAAACTTTTTCATTTTCGTTTACCTTTGAATTTTCTTAAATCCTGGATTTTTTCTTTTATCTCTGGATTTTCTTTAACAATATTTTTAACTTCCAATTCAACATTTTTAATAAATTCATCTGCTTCTTTTTCTCGCTTTTTACATTTTCTCGCTGTTTCTCTTAACATTTTTGTTTTTAAATTTTCAATTTCCTGTTCCCCTTTTTCTTTTAATTCTTTTATATTATTTAAATAAATTTCGGCAGCTTCTTGAGCAACATTGAATATTCCGCTTAATTGAAGTGAAGCATCAGCTAAAGAACCAGCATTTTTAAAAATTACTTTTTTTGATTCAAGTTTATTTTTTAAATTATCTACTTCCGTTTCTAACTCTTCAATTCTTTTAGTTTGTTCAAGTAAAATTTCAAGTAATTCTTTTCTATTTAACTTTTTTAATTCCTTGTTCAAGTAAGACACCTCTATTCTAATTTTATTAATCATGTTTCTAAAACATGTATAATATCCTCTTTTGGTTATTTATTATAATGATTGTCAAATTAAAAAGCAAGTAAAAATTTAAAATTTCTTAAAAAATTTTAAAAAAAAGCATTTTTGCACTAAAAAAGAAGGAATTTTCTTCCTTCTACTTTTCTGCTTCTTCTAGCATTGAACCAATATATACACCATATCCTTTTACTGGATTATCGATGATAACATGTGTTACTGCACCTATTATTTTGTCATCTTGAATTATTGGACTACCACTCATTCCCTGTACTATACCACCTGTTTTTTTAAGTAATTTTTCGTCGGAAATGTGAAATAAAATATTTTTGATGTCGCTTTTATTTGTTTTTTCGATTCTAATATCAAACTCTTCTACTTTTGTACCATCTAAAACTGTTAATATTTTAGCTTTTCCTACTTTTATTTCATCAAATGATGCTACTTTGTATAATTTTTTATTTGGTAAATTTCCTGTATAATTACCAAATATACCTTTGTTTGTATTTTCAAAGACTGAACCTAATACACTATCGGTATAATATCTTGCATTTTTGCTTCCTGGTATTCCTTTTGAACTCATTGTTATCCCTGTTATAGTTGATTCAAAAATGGATCCGCTATTTGAATTAAATAACTTTCCTGTAGTCTTTTCAATTATTTCATGCCCTAAAGCCCCAAATAGTCTTGTTTTTGGATCTATATATGTTAGTGTTCCTATTCCTGTTATGCTATCTTTTACATATAAACCCGATTTATATATTCCATTTTCTAAAATAATGTTTAAATCTGTTTTGTATTCTTTATTACCTCTAATATAACCAACACTTACAACAGACTTCCCTTTTATTGCTTCGATAAAATCAGTACTTGATTTAATGTTTTTGTTATCAATTGTTTTAATTATATCTCCTACTTGCAAACTTATTTTGTTTGTTTTATCAACTTCATATGTTCCTACAACTAATATGCCAGTGCTGTTTACTTTGATTCCTACTGTTTCTCCTCCAGCATAAATGTAAGAGGAATAAGCATATATATTTAGTGGCATAATAACTAATAGAAGAAGCATAATTAAGGCTTTTTTTAAATGCACTATTTCATCTCCTAACAGACTACATTATTATTATTTGAATATTAAAAAAATTTATTAATACAAAAACTACCATAAATTTAAAAAGGTCTAACTTTTACGTTAGAACCTTTATTCTTCAACTTCAAAATTTTCTAATTCGCCATTACTAGATACGATTTTACTTACTTTTTCTTCAACATTTTTTAATTCTTCATCACAAGATTTTAATAAATCCATAGCTTTTTTATATTTTTTAAAAGAATCATCTAATGTTGATGTACCATTTTCTAGTTCAGCTATTATAGATTCCAATTCCATTAGTTTATCTTCAAATGTTTTGTTCTTCATTTACTTCCTCCAAATTTTCAATATCAGCGCTTACTAATCCATCCACTAATTTTATTTGTATTTTGTCATTTACTTTTAAATTTTTGACTGAATTAATTATATTTTCTTCTTTATACAATACACTATATCCTCTTTTTAGTGTGTTCAAAGGATTAATTATTATTAATTTTTCTTTAATTTTTTCTAAATTTTTAATTTTATCATTATACATAAATTTTGGATTAATTATTATATGATTATTATGTAATATATTTAATTTATTTTTATTTTGATTGATAACGTTATTTATTAAAATATTTACTTTTTCACTATACATAATTAATTTTTGCTTTTTATTATCATACATAACCATTGGATTTTTTAAAACAAAAGAATTTTTAAGTCTATCTAATTCCAAATTAAAAATTTTAATTTTTTTTAAAATCGTTTCATTTAAACGAATTCTTAATTGGTCATTATTTTTTATTAGATCCATTAAAACAGGTGTTGCAAGCATAGCTCCGGCAGTTGGTGTAGCTGCTCTTGCATCGGCAACAAAATCAGCAATTGTAAAATCTGTTTCGTGGCCTACAGCACTTATTATAGGAATATCACAGTTATATATAGCTCGTGCGACTATTTCCTCATTAAATGGCCACAAATCTTCAATTGAACCACCACCACGACCAACTATTAAGGTATCAATATTATATTTTTGGGCCAAATTAATATTTCTTACGATATCTTCTTTAGCACCATCTCCTTGAACTAAACTAGAAAAAACAATTATTTCAGTAATTGGACATCTTTTTTTAATTGTTGTTACAATATCTCTAATTGCTGCTCCTGTTTTTGCTGTTATAACACCTACTCTTTTAGGAAAAAAGGGTATTATTTTTTTATGTTCAGGATTAAATAATCCTTCTAATTCAAGTTTCTTTTTTAATTCTTCATATTTTTTATATAAATTACCTATTCCGTCTTCTTCCATTTCATCTACATATATTTGATAATTACCTGCTTGTTCATATATACTAACTCTACCATGTACTAATACTTTGGTACCATCTTGAGGATTAAACTTTAATTTAAATGTATCACGAGAAAACATAATAGCATTTATTTTACTACTTTCATCTTTTAATGAAAAATATAGATGTCCTGTTGAATGTTTTTTAAAATTTGATATTTCGCCTTTTAAATATACGTTGCGCATTTTAGTGCTATTATCAAACATTAGTTTTAAATATTTTGTAAATTCACCTATTGTTTGGTAATTCATTTATTTACCTCTTCATGGTATATTTTATCTAAAACACCATTTATTAATTTAACTACTTTATCATCACTATATGATTTAGCTAGTTCTATTGCTTCATTAATTACAACTATATCTGGAGTATCAGAATATATAAGTTCATATATTGCCATTCTTAGTATAGCTATATCTGTAAATCCTAATCTATCTATTGTCCAGTCTTTCATGTATTTATTCGCAAGTTCATCTATTTCATTTTTATATGTTACTGTACCATATACAATTTCTTTTACAAATTCATTATCAATTTCAACGTTTTCTTTTATTAGATCATCAACATTGTATTCAATTTTATTTTTATCAAAAACGGCTATTTGATAAAGAATTGTCATTATTTTTTTTCTTAATTCACTTCTTGTTTCCATTTTTTCACGTCCTCAATCAATTATATAATATTTTTATTTTAAAATAAATATTATTTTGTCATTTCTTTTAATTTATAGATAATATTTAATGCTTCCATTGGTGTTGTATTCATTGGATCAATTTTTTCTAGTTCTTCTTCTACAACACTTTTTTTATTCATTAGTTCATCTAATGGTAAACTTTCTTGGATTTTAATATCTCTTTTTACTTCTTTATTTTCATATATACTTAATATTTGATCAGCTCTTTTTATTAAATTATCAGGTAGTCCTGCTAAACGGGCAACATGGATTCCATAGCTTTTGTCAATACTTCCTTCTTCTATTTTGTGTAAGAAAGTAATGTTACCATTTTCTAGATGAGCACTTACATGAATATTTTTTAAATGTTTTAAATTGTTTTCTAGATCAGTTAATTCATGATAGTGCGTACTGAATAGTGTTTTACATTTTATGTTGTCATGGATGTATTCAATTATTGCTTGGGCAAGAGCCATTCCATCAAAGGTTGCTGTTCCTCTTCCTAGTTCATCAAATAGAATTAAGCTTTTTTCGGTTGCTTTTTTTATGGCCATATTTGCTTCATTCATTTCAACCATAAATGTTGATTCACCGCTTACTAAATCATCACTTGCACCTATTCTTGTAAATATTTTATCAAAAATTGGTAAATAAGCTTTATCTGCTGGTACAAACGATCCTATTTGGGCCATTATCACGGTAATTGCAAATTGACGCATATAAGTAGATTTTCCGGCCATATTTGGTCCTGTTATTAGTAATATGTTTGTATTTTCATCAAATTTGATATCATTTTTTACATAGTTATTTATAACTTTCTCAATTACTGGATGTCTATTTTCAATTATTTCTATTTTGTTATCACTTGAAAATATTGGTCTTACATAGTTGTTTTCTTCTGCTATAGTTGCAAATGATTGTAAGACATCTATTTCACTTATTATATGAGCAATATCTTGTAATTTTACAATATATTCTTTTACTTTATTTCTTATTTCAATAAATAGATCATATTCTATTTTGATTATTTTTTCTTCAGCATTTAATATTAAATCTTCTTTTTCTTTTAATACTTTACTTATATATCTTTCAGATGAAGCTAGTGTTTGTTTTCTTTCGTAACCATATTCATCTTTTACTAAATCTAAGCTTCCTTTTGAGACTTCAATGTAATAACCAAATACTCTATTATAACCTACTTTTAAATTTTTAATTCCAGTTCTTATTTTTTCTTCATTTTCAAATTGTGCGATAAAATCTTTACCATTTTTGCGGATATTTTTTAATTCATCTAATTCTTCATTGTAGCCTTCTTTAATTAGTCCGCCTTCTTTTAGTGTTATTGGGGCATCTTCATTTATACTGGCATTTAATAGGTTATATAAATCATATGGTACTTCAAACGTATTTGGATATTCTATTTTTTTTAGTATTTCTAATACTACTGGTAATCTTTTTAGGGAATTTTTTAGTTGTAATAAATCTCTAGCTGATGCAGCACCTAATGCAACTCTTCCGGTTAATCTTTCAATATCATATACTCCATCTAAAGCATCTCTTAGATCACTTTTTAAGATAAATTCTTTGATTAATTTTTCTACTATATCTAGTCTTTTATTGATTTCTGTTTCATTTATTAATGGATTTTCGATATAGTTTTTTAGCATTCTAGCGCCTGGTGCAGTTTTTGTTTTGTCTAGTAGCCATAGTAATGAATATTGTTTTTGTTTTAATCTTAATGTTTCGGTTAATTCTAGATTTCTTTTGGTGTGAATGTCCATTTTTAAATATTCATTTGTTTTGATTACTTTTGCTTTCATTAGATGCGATAAATCTTGCATTTCTAGCTTTAATAAATAGTTAATTAAATACTCTATTACTTTTATGTATCTTATATCTTCAATACCTTCATAAATATATTTATATTCTGGTAAAGTTTTTATTTCATTTACAATTGTTACATCTATTTTATAATGTTCCATTAATAAATTTTTTATATTAATATCACATTTATCATTCATTATTAATTCTTTAATACCTATATTTACTATTTCACTTATTATGCTTGATATATCATGGTTTACTAGTGTTACGTTTACTTCTCCTGTTGATAAATCGATATATGATAATGAATATATGTGTTCAAAATCTATTAAGGCACCTATATAATTATTTTCGGTTTCGAGTAAACTTTCGTCTATTATTGTTCCTCTTGATACTATTTTAGTTAATCCTCTTTTTACAACACCTTTTGCTTCTTTTGGATCTTCTAATTGTTCACATATACCTACTTTATGGCCGTTTTCAACTAGTTTTTCTAAATACACATTTATAGCGTGATATGGTATTCCACACATTGGTATTCTTTCTTCTAAACCAGCATTTTTGCCTGTTAAAGTTAATTCTAGTTCATGACTTACATTTATGGCATCTTCAAAAAACATTTCATAGAAATCGCCTAATCTAAACATTATGATAATGCCTGGATTGTTTTGTTTTATTTCCATATATTGTCTCATCATTGGACTTACTTTATTTATATCTACGTCTGCTATTTTCATTGTTTCACTTCCTTAATAAATTATATAATATTTTGGTCTATTTTTCTAGTGTTTTGGTTAAAAGAAAAAGAACTTTCGTTCTTTTAGTCTATTTTTTTAAGTTCGATTCTTGCTTTTGCAGTAGCATCAGTACAAGTATCTCGCATTGCAGTTGCAATTGTTTCAGTATCAGTCGTATAACCTATTATGATATGAGCAGATGGATCAGATGCGGCATTAGAAAACATTACAGAATAATTAGTTATACCTGCATTCATTATGTTTATTTGTGTTGTAAGTTTAGAGCAATTATAAAACATATAACTCATATCTGTTACATTTGATGTATTAAAACTACTTAAATCTAAACTTGTTAAGGATGAACAACTAGAAAACATACTCCACATAGCCGATACTTTTGAGGTATTAAAACTACTTAAATCTAAACTTGTTAAGGATGAACAACCTTTAAACATACCATACATATCCGTTACTTTTGATGTATTAAAACTACTTAAATCCAAACTCGTTAGTAATGAACAATTAATAAACATATCACCCATGTTTGTTACTTTTGAGGTATTGAAACTACTCAAGTCTAAACTTGTTATGGATGAACAATTAGAAAACATACCACTCATATTCGTTACATTTGATGTATTAAAACTACTTAAATCTAAACTTGTTAAGGATGTACACGATTGAAACATATCACCCATGTTTGTTACTTTTGAGGTATTGAAACTACTCAAGTCTAAACTTGTTAATGATGAACAAGAAGAAAACATCCGACTCATATCTGTTACATCTGATGTATTAAAACTACTCAAGTCTAAACTTGTTAAGGATGAACAATAATAAAACATCCAACTCATATTTGTTACTTTTGACGTATTAAAACCACTTAAATCTAAACTTGTTAAGGATGAACAATTATTAAACATATCCCACATAGTTGTTACTTTCGATGTGTTAAAATTACTTAAATCTAAACTTGTTATGGATGAACAATTATAAAACATCCATTTCATATTTGTTACATTTGATGTATTAAAACTACTCAAGTCTAAACTTGCTAAGGATGAACAATTATAAAACATATTCACCATTTTCGTTACTTTTGATGTATTAAAGTTTTTATTAAAATTAATTTGTATTAATTTTTTAAAATCCTCAAACATATCTGAACAAGAAGTGGGTGCAAATATTGGTGCTTCACTTACTATATATAAATTATATAAAGTCTTTTCTGTAGTTGTACTTGTACTACTATCCGTTTCAGATATAGTTAATCCACTATCTATTAAATATCCATATACTTTTTTCTTTTGACTTGTACTATTTGATATATCCCAACATAAGTTTTCTGCTGTACAACTGCTAGGTAAATTACTTAAATCATTACCAAAGTTAATTGTTCTTATATATGGTTTATATGTGTTATTCCAAAATTCTGTTCCACCATTTGCACTCGAAGTACTACTATACCCATTTTTCATCATAGCATATTCACTTATCTGTACTGCACTTACTCTAATATTTGCTTCTAAATTAGATACATTTATAAACTTATTATCTTCTATATCATCTATATATGGATTCCAGTACCAATATATAGTTAATGTTTCTGTTTGGTTTGTTGTTTCTAAGAAACTATAATATTTATGTAATTCACTCTTATGATCATTAGTTGTATAAAACTTTAAGTTAGTTGGCAAATTAGTTCTTTCTATCTCAAGTGTTGCATACATATCCACGCTTGAACCACTTGCATCCATCGTAACAGTAAACTTTCCACTATCCCCTGGATTTATTTTACCTAAATCTATTACCTTATTATCCCATACACTATTATCACTATCTCTTAAAACAAATACAGCATTACCAGTACTACCCTTTATACTTCCATTTACTACTA
>CAKPJE010000036.1 GCA_934162555.1 uncultured Bacilli bacterium
AATTTCACCCTATTTTAGTGATTTTACCCTTGAAAAAAGGAAATTACTACTTTTTTATTTTTTTATTACTTTACATAAAAAGTGTAAAATATTAACTATTTTTTTTGACATAAACAAGTATGGTCAATAATTCCAATATCATATTAATTATAAAAGTTATATTAATAACATTAATATCTATACTAGTTACATAAGACAAATAGCACAAAGATAAAAATGCAAATTCTATAACCGTTTTGAACTTTCCAACATAATGAGATTCTGGCTTTTTGTTCTTTTTAAAAGCAATATAGTTTGTTAAAGCAATTATAATTTCAGTAACAATTAAAATGGAATAAAAACTATTTATTTTAATAATTGGAATCATTAAAGAAAGTGAAAAAAACTTATCAGTAACAGCATCAAGCAATTTACCAAACTCACTAGTTGCATTAAACTTTCTAGCAAGTAAACCATCAAATATATCAGTAATAGCTGCAACTATAACTATAATTAAAGCTACCTTAAATTTATCAAAAATAAATAAAGGAATTATGAAAAAAGGGGACAAAAATCTTATAAATGTAAGTAAATTAGGAATATGTTTATACCCCTTTTTATTCTTTAAATCACTTTTTAAAGTTTTAAAATATTCTTTTATTATATTCATTTTCAATCACCTATTTTTTACTTTTTCGATTTATCACTATATGAAGTGTGGAGCAACTTAGCCGCTTTCTTACCATTTGGTTTGCCCAAATACTTTTTATATAAATCAATTATAGCACTATTCATATAAGATGTCTTTATTTTTTTTATTTTATCCTTTTTATATAAGCTATTCATCCTTTTTTCTTTAATTAAAGCTTCTTCATATATATCTAATTTAGGTCCACCGCCACCACCAATACAACCTCCATAGCAATTCATGATTTCAATAAACTCATATTTACTTTTACCTTTTTTAATATTTTCAAGCAATCTTTTAGCATTATTCATCCCATTAACAACTGCTATATTTATTTCTTTATTATTAATAAAAATATTGGCTTCTTTAACACTATCTAAACCTCTTACTTCATTTAATTCAAAGTCATTTAAATCATCATTTGTTAGAAGATTATAGGTGCATCTTATGATACTTTCACTAACACCACCACTATTACCAAATAAATAACTACTTCCACTACCTGTAAAAATACTATCAAAATTGGCTTCTTTTATCTTACTATAATCATATTCATTTTTAATGTAATCTATTAATTCTCTTGTAGTGATTGCTAAGTTACAACTTCCATCTAATTCTTTTCTTTTAATTTCGTATTTTTTTGATGTACATGGTACAATTGCAACAATATAAGCATCTTCTAGATGTTTTTTCGGTACAAAGTAGTTTTTTATAACACTTGATAACATTGATATAGGACTTTTACATAATGATAAATTTTCTAAAAGTTCTGGATAATACTTTTCAATATACAAAACAGAAGATGGACAACATGATGATATCATTGGTAAACTTTTATTTTCTTTTATTCTTTCAATTAATTCATATGATTCTTCAATTGTTGTTAGATCAGCACCATATGTTACATCAAATACATAGTCAAAACCCATCTTTTTTAAAATACCAACTAGTTTTTTTTCTTCAAATGAACCATATTTTTTACCAAATTCTTCTCCTATTGTTACTCTTACTGCTGGTGCGACTAAAGCTATACAAGTTTTATTTTTTAAGTTTTGTAAAAGTTCTGGTATTTCATTTTTAGGTTTTAAGGCTCCTGTTGGACAAGTTTGAATACAAGATCCACAATATATACAATTGTCAAAACATTTATTGTCTTTTAAATTTTCTCTTAATTTGCATGTGTTTTTACACATCCCGCAACCAATACATTTTGCTGAATCCCTTTCAATATATAAATTATCATCACCAATTATTGTTGCATTTACTTCATTATTTTCTTTTTCTATTTCAATAATGTCTTTACTATTACATTTAGGACAGTTTTTAATTTTTTTACTATAATAATTATTACATAAGGTACATCTAAACAACTATCATCACCTTATATATTATAGCATGTTTTGAAACCAAAAAAAAGTGTCTTGAAACACTTTTAAAATAAATTACCAATTATAGGCAAACTTCTTTTTTTCTTATTTATGACATTGTATATACCAGTAATATTTAAGCTTAATAATATTAAGAATATTAATATTAAAGGTATACTTATATAAAGTGGTATATATTTTGTACATACTCCCCATGAACATTTTGAAACTTTAATTCTTGTGAATATGAATGCTAGTATACCATATATAATTTCTATTATAAATAATGTTGTACCTTCTTTTGCATGATATTCTACAAATTGTGAATCTGTTTTCTTAAAATAAGGAATTAGATTCAAAAATGGGATATATGATAGGATCGCACTTTTCAGGTTTCCCGTTGCATCTTCAAGGTCAACTTTTTCTTCTTTAACTTTAAAAATATCCATAATTCCTCCAGTTGGTTTATATTATACTATATATTTTAATGTTTGTCTAATTTATTTAATGTTTTTACTTTTGTTTCTTCTTTAACTATTTTTTCCATCAATTTATAATTTTTTTCTATTTCACTTACTAATTTTAATTGATTACGACATCTTATTAAATTGTGATTATCATAATCACATTTGAAATATGTATTTCCATTTATATAATCATTTAAAAATCTCATTGCTAGTTCTAGTGTAATAACTTTACAAGATAAAACTAAATTATCTATTTCTTCTTTATTTAATATATCTTTTGTTTCACTTAAATAAGCACTTGTAAAACTTTTAAAATAATCTATATTAATACCAACATTTTCTAAATAAGGATCATCTTCATAAGTTGTTGACGCACCACTTCTTATAGCATCACCAAAATCATATAAAGCAGATCCTGGCATTACGGTATCTAAATCAATAACACATATTGCCTTATTAGTTTTAGAATCAATTAGTACATTATTAATTTTAGTGTCATTATGTGTTACTCTAGTCGGTATTTTGCTTGTTTCTAACAACCCAACTATGCTATTTAATTCATCCTCTCTTTGTAATATATAAACTATTTCAGGGCTAACACTTTTAACCCGACCACAAACATCTTTTTTAATATCTTTTAGAAAATTTTTATATCTTACTTTTGAATTATGAAAATTTGGTATTATTTCACTTAAACTATCAATAGGGTAATTATTTAAAACTCTAACAAAATGGCCAAATGCTTTACCTACATTATAAAACATTTCTTCGCTTTCTGATTTATCATAAGTTATTGCATTATCTATATAATTATACATTCTATAATATTCATCATCATTTCTAAATATATTAGATTTATCTATTGTTTGGATAACACTTAATGTTTCTCTTTCTACATCACCACCATTTTTTATTAAATAGTTCTTATAATAATTTGTAATATTTTCTATATTTTGCATTAGTAAATATGGTTCATTAAATACTAGTGTATTAATTTTTTGCAAAATGTATTTCTTCTTATCTGTAATTATTATATATGTTTTATTTATATTTCCTGTTTTATTTTCCTTTATGCTTTTTATTTTTCCTTCTAATTCAAATTTTTGGGCAATTTCTTCTATTTTCATTTATTTTCCTCAATTTCCATTATTGTTTTTACTACTTCTTTATCATAATAACTAATTTTACCATCTGGCATATAGAGCATTCTATCTATGCCCAAATTATTGGTAAAGCTTATGTTATGTGATACAACTAGCATTGTTCCTTTATATTCTTTAAATACTTGCGCTATCATTTCTTGTGTTTTAGGATCTAGATGATTTGTTGGTTCATCAAGAATTAGTAAATTTGCACCCATACAGGCTAATTTTGCTAGTGCAACTCTACTCCTTTCTCCTGGTGAAAGGTATTTGATTTTTTTAAAGACATCATCACCATAAAACAAAAATCTTCCGAGTAAACTTCTTAGTTCTTTTTCTTCTTTTCCTAAATCTTTTAAATTTTCGATTATTGTTTTTTCTAAATCTAATCCTTCATGTTCTTGGGCATAATAACCTATTATTGTCTTTTCGCCTTTTACAATATTACCTGATATTGGTTTTAGAATTCCAACTATTAATTTTAGTAGTGTTGATTTACCTACTCCATTAGTTCCTACAACTAAAAATTTTTCACCTCTTGAAAGTGCAAAGGTTAGATTTTTGAATAAAATTTCTTTATAACCAAATGTTATATTTTCTACTTTTAGTGGTATTAATTCACTTGGTTGTTTTAATTCAAGTTTTAAATTTGCTTCTTTTAATTTTGGTTCAATTATAATTTTATTTTTTTGGAGTTTTTCTAGTTTCTTCTCTCTATCTTGAGCCATGCTTTTTCTGTTTCCAGATGAATTACTGTATAGAAGGACGATTTTCTTTAATTTTTCTTCTTCTTTGGCTTCTTTTTCTGCTTGTTCTTTTAATAGTTTATTTCTTTCTTCTAGTTTTCTTAGAAAAATGGAATAGGAGCCACTAAATATTTCCATTGTTTTGTTTAGTTTATCTAAATATAATGTTTTATTTGTGACACTATCTAAAAATTCTTTATCATGGGATATTATTAGGACTGTTCCTTTATAATTTTTAATATAGTTTATAACATATTCTTTTGTTTCTTTGTCTAAATGGTTTGTTGGTTCATCTAATAGTATAACTTCTGGTTTTGAATATAATAGTTTAGCGAATGCAACTTTTGATTTTTGGCCACCTGATAAATTATCTAATTTTTGATATAGCATTTCATCATTTATGTTCATTCCGTTTATTATTTTTAGTAAGGTACCTTCTGCTGAATAGTATTCCCAGTAGTTTAATTCTTCTTCTATTTTTTCTGCTTTTTTATATAGTTCTTCAATATTTTTTCCTTCACCTATTAGATCATATATTTTAGATAATTCTTTGTTTAATTTATCAATTGGGCGAGCAGATAACAAATAATCAAATACAGTTATATCCATATTAGAAACTTCATCACTTATTACTTGGGGAAGAAGTTGAACTCTTGTTTTATTTTTAATTATTATTTTGCCATGATCAGGCTCTAGTTCTTTCATTATTAGTTTAAAAAATGTTGTTTTGCCTGCTCCGTTTACACCTACTATTCCTATATGTTCATTTTCATTTATTATCAAGTTTACGTTTTCAAATATTTTTTCCATTCCATAGGAAAATGTTAAATCTTTTAGTTGCATATTTCATCACAAATTCATTATAACATTATTTTCCTTGATATTTCAATAGAAAAAGGACTACATATTTTTTTATTTTTTAAATCATTTTATAATTTCAAAAAAAATAGTCCTTATTTTTTATCAAAAAATATGATAAATTCAAAGTAACTATCTTTCTGAAGTTATAAATACTAATAAGGTTATTCATTATAGTGTTTTTTTTAAAATTCCGTGTGCTTTTTTAATCATCTTTCAAAATAAATTTATAAGTTTATGAAATATGTTATAAATAAAGAACTTGGATTATCATGAAAAATCATTTTTTCAATAAGTAGTTTTAATCTATATAGTTTTTAGTTGTTCGTTACATAAATACTTTGCAATGATTATTTTATATAACTATAATATTTTTTTTAATATTAACTTAAATACCTGTTAATAATATCTTTTCTTACTTCTTTACTACTCTTTTCATTATTATAATCATTAGTCATCATTACACCATCGCCTGTGAATGCCTTTTCACCATTCAGTAAAGTTTCAAGTGCCATTTTATTTAAATTAATATTTATAAAATCTTTTAAAGCATCTTTTTTTATCCATTTTACTACATGTTTTGCATTTTCTTCATCAGTTATTTTATCATGCTTATCACTATTCAAATGGCCATAAACAAAATTTAAATATGCATATCTATTGACGCCCTTGTATCCAGCATAAAAGTGATTTACAACTTTAAAATTACTAACAAAATCAACAAAAACATCACTATATCCAGTTTCTTCATATACTTCTCTCTTGCAAGCATCTATAGGTGTTTCATTACTTTCAATTCCACCCATAACAAAAGATTTACAACTTCTTCCTTTGACATCTTCACATAAGTACATATTTTCTTTATAGTGTTTAATTATACCAACAATACTGTATCTTCTTTGAGTATTTTTATCTGCTCTTGGTTTTTCTTCATTTTTTCCGTAAAAATAAGGTGCGACAACTTGCTTAAGTTGTAATTTATTTTTTATAGCATATTTGTAATCCCTATTATTATGTGAGGGAATAAAAAATCTATTTTCTTTTACCCTGCGATAAAATATTTCCATTTTTTCTTTCGTAACTGGATTAATGGCATAACCATCTATTTTTTTATTAACAACTATTGCTGTTGCTCCATAAATTAATTCTGGTTTATTTATGCCAACATTTAATATCTCACTATTTACTTTAATTTTAAAATAATACTTCATAATCTTAACCTCCTCACAAATATGTAGCTATTTTAAATATATGGTTTGTTTCAAAAAAGCATTTTGGTATTTCACCACTTATTACTAAGAGCAAAATATATTGCGCACAAAATAGATTGTTTATTAATTAATCATATTAACTCAGCAATAGATGTATTTAATGTTAGATTTAATATTGATGAATTCATATCTAAAATAGAACTAATTAAAAAAATAAAATATAATCTTAAAATCATAAGAATTAATCCATTAAGATTAAAGTGTTAATGTAAATGAAATCACTACCTAAATTTAGATAGTGCTTTAAATCTATATTGAGATTAATATTATTGTCTAGCCAGCACTGAATTTGTACTCACGCACCAAATTCATACGTGGGAAAATCCCAAACCCTTATTATTTAAATATTTGATAATTTATCTTTTATAAATTCATCTAAATAATCAGAATCCTTAGTAACCCATTTATAATCAGAATGCTCTTCACTTAATTTAACATTTACCTTTGATTTATCTACATTTACAATAAAATCAATTTCTAAGTCATAAATTAATTCATTATTTTTTTCTTTCACTTCATCAAAATAATGAGTAATAATTGGATTAAAATCTTCTGTATAGCCTATTTCTTCCATAAGTTCGCGTTTTAATCCATCTTTTAATGTTTCTCCATCTTCTAAATGGCCTCCAGGAAATTCCCAGGCACCAGGATACAAGTTATCATTTTCATTTCTTTTAACTACTAAAAATAAATCATTATCTCTTAATATACCTGTCAATACTATTCTTGTTTTCATATATTTAATCTCTCCTATCTTTATCAAATCATAACATATATCTTTATTAAATCATATATTTTTTAATAAACCATTTATAATTAAATATTTATCATTTTTATTCTTGTAACCATCATAATTACTTAATTTTTCACTAAAAAGTATTGAAATACCACCATAATTTCGCCAGTCATTTAAATTTTAAAAATTTAAAACCTATTGCGATACCATTTTTATCAATTTTGTGATTAAAGCTCACAAAATACGCTGGCATTAATTATTGTATTGTGAATACACTTCGCAATACAATTCCTTTTTTAGTTGATAATTCCTATTATATCTAAAATCTAAAAAAATGATGATTTGTTAAATCTTTTAGTTGCATATTTCATCACAAATTCATTATAACATTATTTTCCTTGATATTTCAATAGAAAAAGGGCTACATATTTTTTTATTTTTATAAATCATTTTACTTTTGTTTACACATTTTTAAAAATACTACTTGACTTATAATACTTATTTATTATAAAATATTCATATAAAGGTAGTATATCTTTGAGGTAAATACCTTTGTATTAGTGAATGTTTTTAAGTTTAGATTATTAAACTTAAGCTTATCATTTCATGCAAAATCTTCTCTTTCATTTTGTACATGAAATGGTAAAACCCCAAAAATAGTAGAACTTTTAGTTCTACTATTTTATTTTTCAAATTTATTTTTTATTCTTAATGTATTAATTATTGTAATTAGTGTTACGCCAGTATCTGCAAATACTGCTAAGTACATTGTTGCTAGACCAAATACACTTAATAAAAGAATTATAATTTTTGTTAAAAATGCAAATATCAAATTTTGTTTGATTATTTTTTTGGTATATTTTGAAATGTTTATTGCCTGTGGTATTTTATTTAAATCATCATTCATTATAACAATATCACTTGCTTCAATTGCTACTTCTGAACCAACATTTCCCATTGATATACCTATATCCGCTCTTTTTAATACGGGAGCATCATTTACACCATCGCCAACAAATATACTTAAAGCATTTTGATCTATTTCTTCATACATTTTATATTTATCTGTTGGTAACATTTCATATTTTATGTCATCTATTCCTAATTTTTCACCTATTGTTAGGGCAACATCTTTTTTATCGCCCGTTAATAAATGTACTTTGATATTATCATTTTTTAATTTTTTAATTACTTCTTTTGCATTATCTTTTATACCATCATTTATAGTTATTGATGCAACATGTTTATTGTCTATATTTAAATGCAAGATAGCATCATAAGGACAATTACATAAATTTTTATTTCCTATTGTTACTTTTTTATCGGAAATGTTAAATGAAATACCTTTTCCTTCTATTTCTTTATAGTTTGCTATTTTTAAATTTTTGGTTTTCTTTATATTCATAAAACTTTTAGCAATTGGATGATTTGAATATTTTTCGCCATTTACTAAGATATCTATTATTTCTTGTTTGCTATAATTTTTATCTATTATTTCTATTTCACTTACACCAAATTCTCCTGTTGTAAGAGTTCCTGTTTTATCAAATATTATATTGTTAGCATTTGATAAATTGTCTAAATAATTACTTCCTTTTATTAGGATACCATTTTTACTTGCTATACCTATTCCTGTAAAGTATGAAAGTGGTACAGAGATTGCAATTGCACATGGACATGATATAACTAGGAATGTTAAACTTCTATATATACTCTCGTTTAAAGATACTTTAAATAGTGGTAAAATTAAAATCATTAGAATTGCTAGTAAAATAATTGTTGGTGTATATATTTTACTGAATTTACTTACATTTGTTTCTACTTTACTTTTTTTATCGGTTGCTTCTTCTAGTATTGATAGTATTTGAGCAACTGTTGAATCGGAATAAACTTTTGTTACTTTCATTTCAATTATGTTACCCATATTGATACATCCTGATAATATTTCATCATTTTCTTCAATACTTCTATATACACTTTCTCCTGTTATCGCTGATGTATCTAGTTTACTTTTACCTTCTGTTACTATTCCATCTACTGGTACTTTCTCACCTTTTTTGATAACTACTATATCACCAATTTTTAAATCATCAACAGATACTTTTATTGTTTCTTTACCATCTTTTTTATTGGCATATGGTTCTTTTAAATTGATTAGATTTGAAATTGATTTTCTTGAATTATTTACAGCTTTTTCTTCTAGTATTTTACCGATTGTATATAGTACTACAACCATCATACCTTCCATTACTTCGCCTAGACATAATGCACCAACACATGATATCGTTATTAAGGCATTTTCATCTACTCTTTTATTTCTTATTAATATTTTTATGGCATTCATAAATATTTTATATAAAAGCAAGATGTAAGATACTATATAAAATATTATTTTGTATTTATCTTTTATTAGAAAATGACCTATTAAACAGATAGCAACAGCAAGTATTAATACCCATAAATGATATTCTTTTTTTGTTTCTATTTTTTCTTCTGTTACACTTGCTTCTGGTTCTACATTCTTTACTATTTTGTTTATTTCTTTTAAACTACATTCTTTTTCACTTTCAAATGTAATTATTGATGTATTA
>CAKPJE010000037.1 GCA_934162555.1 uncultured Bacilli bacterium
AGATTTGTTAAAGTCTCTGTGAAGCAGAAATCACATCACCGTGAGGTGATGTAAGCAAATTTATTTGCTTTTGTTCTTTAATTATTAAAAATTATTATTTTTAAATTTTAATTATTGACTAATAAAAATATATGTGTAAAATTATAAGTGAATGGTATTCTTTTTGCTTATATTTTGTGATATAATTAATAATAGGGTGATTGCGTGAATAAGACATTTAAAACACTTGATGAGCAAATAGAAATAATGCAGTCTAAAGGTTTAACTATTTTGGACATTGATAAAGCAAAAGGTATACTATTTAGGGAAAATTATTTCTTTTTGAATGGATATAGACAATTACTTATGTATCCTGGCGAAAAAAAATTTATTAAAGGCGCTACTTTTGATGAATTGTATTCAATATTTATATTTGACAGGAAAATCCGTAATATCTTTTTTAAATATATTTTAGTTATTGAAAATAACGTAAAATCTATTATAAGTTATTATTTATCAAAAAAATATGGTTATAAAGAAAAAGAATATTTGAAAGATGAAAATTTTATTGATGATCCTAGTAGAATAAAACAAGTTCATGATGTTATTAGTAAAATGAAAAGACAAATACGAATAAATGGTGATCAGCATAGAGCAACTGCTCATTATGTTTCTAATTATGGTTATATACCTTTATGGGTTTTGGTTAAGGTTTTATCTTTTGGTATAGTAGCTGAATTATTTGGAATACTTAAATATGAGGATAGAGAAAGTATTGCTGAAGTATATAACATTAGTAGTGAAACTTTACTTATATTCTTGTCTTTGCTTGCTAATTTTAGAAATATCTGTGCTCATGAGGATATTTTCTATGATCATAGAACAGGAAGAAAAATACCTGATACTAGGTATCATAAATTACTTGACATTGAAACTGATGAAGAAGGCTATATTTTTGGAAAAAATGACTTATTTGCTCTAGTTTTAATAATGAAATTTATGTTAAGTGAATCTGAATTTAGAGATTTGGTACATGAAATTAGCTATGAACTTGATGTTTTAAACGGAAAAGTAAACAGTGTGTCAATTGTAGAAATATTAAAGAAAATTGGTTTTCCAATTAACTGGACAGATATATTAGAAATATAGGAGGAAAAATGAAAAATAAAAATTTATATTTAATAGGTATTTTAATTGCTTTCTTTTTAGGTGTTGGTGGTACGATTCTGCTTTTAGATAATACTACTATTGGGAAAGAAAAAATTATTGAAAAAACTGAAAAAACAGTAAGCGTTACAGAAAGTGATACTTTAAAGTCTGCTATTGAATTAGTTGATGATGCTACTGTTTATATTGAAACAAAGACTAAGTCTGGTGGTGGATCAGGATCTGGTTTTGTTTATAAAACTGATGATAAATATGGTTATATTTTAACTAATTGCCATGTAATTGATAATTATAGATCAGTAAAGGTTACAAATAATAATTTGGCTACTTATGATGCTGAAGTATTAGGATTTGATGAAGTAACAGATTTAGCAGTTTTAAGAATTGCTAAAGAAGGTGTTTTATTAGTTGCGCAAATGGGAGAAAGTAGTTCTATTAATAAGGGTGATACAGTTTTTGCAGTTGGTTCTCCTCAAGGTATAACTTATATAAATAGTGTTACAAGAGGCATTATATCAGGCTCAAATAGAGCTGTTACTGCTACTATTAATAACGTTGATTATTTAATGGATGTTATCCAAACGGATACAGCAATTAATCCTGGTAATAGTGGTGGACCATTATGTTCTTCTGATGGTAAAGTTATTGGTATTAATTCAATGAAACTTGTTGAAAGTAAAATAGAAGGTATGGGATTTGCTATTCCTATTGAAATTGCTTTATCTTATGTTGATAGATTAGAAAAAGGTGAAGCTATATCTAGACCTTATTTAGGTATTCAAACACTTGATGCAGCTTCTTATAATAGTAATAAATTTTATTATCAAAGAAATTATCATTTTAATATAGATAGTTCTATTGAAGAAGGCGTTATTGTTGCTTCAGTTGAAAAAGGTTCAGTTGCTGAAAAAGCAGGTTTAAAAGATGGAGATGTTATTTTTCAAATAGATGGAACTGATACTTCTGATTCTTCGCATTTTAGATATTTACTTTATAAATACAAAGTTGGTGATATAATAACAGTTAAATTTTATCGTGGTAAAGATGTAAAAGAATTAAAAATTGTGTTAAGTGCTAGTAAGAAAGATTGATATTCTTTCTTTTTTTTGATATCATATTATTTAGAGAGTGAGGATTAGATATGAGTGTGTTTAAAAGAATACTCGATGTTATTAAAAAAATATTAATTGTTATTTTAATTATTTTTATTCTTTGTTTTGGTTCAATTGTTTTTCAGAAAAAAATACTTAAGAATACAATTCCTAATTTATTTGGGTATGTTGGTGGTACTATTATGACTGGTAGTATGGAGCCTAATATCAAAATAGGCGATTATGTTATTGCTAGGGTAAATGATGGCTATGATGTTGGTGATGTTGTTATGTTTAAATATGGTAGTAATTATATCGCTCATCGTGTTATTGAGATATATGATGATGAAATATTAACAAAAGGTGATAATAATAAAACTGCTGATATTAAGATAAAAAAAACAGATGTTGTCGGACCTGTTGTTAAAGTTTTTAGTGGCTTTGGCAAATTTATTTCATTTTTAGTAAAGTATAAATATTTAATATTTTTAATTGTTGTTTTAGTTACAATTTTACTTTAAAAAAAACACCTTTTGGTGTTTTTTATGATACTTCCTCTTCATGAGTTTCTGTTATATAAAGATCTAATGGATTTTCTATCCCATTTTCTTCATATTTGTTTTTTAAATAGCTAAAATAGTTTTTCTTAATGGTTGTTGTTGACATTTGTAATCTTGATGTCACTATTTTATTAATTGTTATTATTTCTTCATCAGTATATGTTATATCTTCATTTTGATATGTTATTTTATTATTGTTAGCATTATAATATGCTATTTCATTTTTCCATGATCCGTTAGGGAATATTACTATACTTTGGTAATCTTCATTTAATAAATCTTCTCCCATATATAATCTTGCATCATAGTCTAATGAGAATAGATTTGCAATTGTTGGCAATATATTAATATAACTTGTATATTCTTCATGTACCTCTGATTTTATTTCTGAATTCCATATTACAAATGGTGTTTTATCAATGTCAACATTTTCTACATCATAGTCTAGCATTTTAGAGATTGTTTTTGTGTCCATAGCATATGGATAGTGATCTCCAAATAGAACTATTACGGTATCTTTTAATGTATTTGTTTCTTCTAAATTTTGTATTAAAGTTTCAAGTGCTTTATCAACTTCTGTTAATTTTGATAAATACCTTTTCATATCAGTAGGTATATCTAAATCATTAAATTTGCTTAAATATTTGTCACCATATTCTGATGTTCTATTATATGGTGCATGGCTTGATACGGTTGTTAGGAAAGCAAAATATTTTTTATTTGCATTAAATATTGGGAATGAATTTTGAATTAAGTCGATATCTGATGGCCATTTACCATATATTGGGCTAGTTTCAATTCCTAAATCCTTTGCGCCATAATATGTGCTTCCTAAATTTTTATGTAAGGTTGTTCTTTCATAATATTGATCGGTATAGTTATGGTATGATGAAACATCATAACCTTTATTTTTAAATAAATTAAACATACTTTCAAAATAAGTATTATTTTTATAATCACGTGCTACGCATGTATTATTTATACTATAAAGTGATGTTAGAGCACTAAATTCATTATTTCCTGTTGGACATGTGTTTCTTGGAGAATAATTATTTTTCCAAGACCATCCTTCAGAATAAATTTTATACAATGTTGGGAAGTATTCTTTGTTTATTGCAATTTCATTTGTTGATTCTAACATAATCATAATTAAGTTTTTATCTTTGAAATATCCTGTATAATCGTTTTCTATTGTTTGATTTCTTGATATAAAATAATTATTTAAACTATTATCTATTTGACTTTTTTCTTCTTCAATAATTTTATTCCAAATTGTATCGTCAAAATGTTTTTCTGTTACAGTAATTGTTTCTCTTGGTATTTCATATGTTAATTCAACTTTTTTTTGAAATAAACTTTTTACATCTAATATTAAATAACCATTTATACCAAATTGATTAACAGTTGTACTTGGATTTGATGGATAATTGAATAAGTCTTTATTTGATATTGGTTGATACTTGTTTTGCATAAATTTTAGATTTATTGTTGCATAATATGATGAACACAAAGTAACAAGTACTAGTAAATTTATAAATACTTCTTTTTTGCTTATTGAACTTTTTTCTTGATTTACTTTTTTTAAACTATAATATATAGTTAGTGGTATTATGGGTATTAAAATTGTATAATATATGGGTTTTAAACTTTTGATAAAGTCTAGTATATATGATTTAACGGCTCCTAATTGACCACCTGTATTTGTACTCATGTAAATACCAAAATAAGCTATAAATCCTAGTTGTGCTAGGGCATAGATTGTAATTAATATACAAGGTACTAGTATAAGGACCATTTTAATTTTCTTTTTGTTTGTTAAGTTTGCTATAGTAGAGATTAGAAGTCCTAGTATAGCAGATAATAAAAATATTCTTAGAATACTATAATCAAATGTAAAATTGTTAATTAAAGCTTTAAATATAAGCTCTTCTGTGAAGAAAAATGTTGATATAATAATTGCATCAATTAAATTTTTCTTTTTCATTAAATTCACCTCTATATGTAGTAGTTATACCATTTTTCGACAAATTTTTCAAGTCCTAAGGGATAATTTTAATAATTGTTAATAAATTCATTTGTAAAATTGTTATTTATGTTATAATTATAATGAGGGGTAAATTATGAATAAAAAATTAGTGTGTTATTTTTCAGCAACTGGTACTACAGAAAGGTGTGCTAAGAAGTTATCTTCTTATATTAATGGAGATTTATTTGAAATTAGGCCTACTAAAAAGTATTCTGATGCAGATTTAGATTGGACTAATGAAAATAGTAGATCTACTATTGAAATGAAGAATGATGTTAAACCTAGTATAGAGGAGAAAGTATCAAGTATTAATGATTATGATACGATTTATATTGGTTTTCCTGTTTGGTGGTATAAAGAACCCACTATTATTGATGCTTTTATAGAAGAAAATGATTTAGAAAATAAGGATGTTTATGTGTTTGTTACATCTGGATCTTCTTCTTGTGATAGTAGTTTAGAAAATTTAAGAAACAAATATAAAAATATTAGATTTGTTAGTGCAAAGAGAATTACTGATGATAATGATATTTTAGAATGGATTAAGGAGTGATAAATTGATAAAACAGACAGCTGGACGTGATGCTTTGGGTACTTTTGCTCCTCAATTTGTGCATTACAATGATGATATTTTATTTGGTGAGAATTGGAATGATGATTCTATTGATTTAAAAATGAGAAATATTATTACAGTAGTTGCTTTAATGTCTTCTGGTATTACTGATAGTTCATTAGTATATCATTTAGAAAATGCTAAGAAAAATGGTGTTAGTAAGGAAGAAATGGTTGCAATAGTAACGCATACTGCTTTCTATGTTGGTTGGCCTAAAGGTTGGGCGGTTTTAAAGCTTGCCAAAGATGTATATGGGTGCTAGATGAATAAATATGTTGCTTTACTTAGAGGAATAAATATTAGTGGTAAAAATAAAGTTCCGATGAATGATTTAAAAGATAGTTTAATTGATTTAGGTTATAGTAATGTTTTAACTTATTTAAATAGTGGAAATGTTATTTTTGATAGTTGTATAGATGATATTGATATTTTAACTAAGGAAATAAGAAATATGATTAAAACTAAATTTAATGTTGATATACCAGTTTATGTTAATTATTTTGATGATATAAAAGAATTACTAGATAATTGTCCTGAATGGTGGGGACCTGATGATAAGAATATTTATGATAATATAATTTTTATAATAGGTCCTCATAATTTTGAAGAAGTTTATAGTATTCTTGGAGAAGAAAATAAGAATTATGAGAAGATAAAAAATTATAAAAATTTTATATTTTGGTCATATGATTTAAAAAATTATAGAAAAACTAATTGGTGGAGTAAAACAATTACTACTAGTATTAGTTGTAATCTTACTATAAGGACGGGAAATACAATCAGAAATCTTATTAAATTGGGTGAATAAATAGTGGAACTTATAGTTCCTTTTTAAGTATTTTGATTAAAATTAAATGTTTGGGAGATGAAAAAATGAGGTATTTAAAAAAATATAAAACGCCAGACAATTTTTCTGATATGTTTATGGAAAGTGATGGGGAATATTTAACAGGATTGTGGTTTGTTGGTTCAAAAGATTCTCTTAAGCGTTCTTACGAACATATAGAAAAAAGTTTGCCAGTATTTGATATTACTAAAAAATGGTTGGATATTTATTTTAGTGGTAAAGAACCTAATTTTATTCCTATATATAAAATTAATAATTTGAGTTCATTTAGAAAAATGGTTAATGATATTATGAATAGAATTCCTTATGGCAAACTTGTTACTTATAATGATATTGCTAAAGAAATTGCTTCTATTAGAGGAATAAAAAAAATGTCTGCTCAAGCAGTAGGTGGCGCGGTTGGTGCGAATGAAATATGTTTAATTATACCTTGTCATAGAATAATTGGTAAAAATAATAAATTAACAGGTTATGGTGGAGGAATAGAAAATAAAGAGAATTTATTGAAATTAGAGAGTGCTAAATATAAATGATACTTTTAAATTTGCTAAAAATATATTAATATAATATAATTATTTAGGGGGTATTATGTTAGAAGAGATAAGATTATATATTGAAAATAGTAATTTGTCAGTTGAAGAAATAGAAAAATTACTTGAAATATATGCTCAAAAACACCAAATTTCACTAGATATGTTAAGAAGAGAATTTATTTATAAAAGATTTGATATGAAAAAGGTTGAGATGCTTGCTAAGAAATTAAACGATGAAAAAATTTTAAAAATAATGAATGATATTTCAAAATATAGTGAAGCTGATGAAAAATTTAGAGGTTGGGTTTTACCAGATGGGCAAATGATTAGTTATTTTTATGATGAATCTTCGGCTCCTAAAATAGTTCAAGATCATGGTCAGTTATTTAGAATTTTCTTGTCCGGTCTTGAAGTATATGATACTAACTTATATAAAAAAATAAAGGAAGAATTAAAACAATATAGCCATAATAATTTTGATGCTAATGAACCATATGAAAGTTTTGCTGTTGAAAGATTAGGATGGTTACAAGTTGGTATATTTGGTAAGAAATGGATTATTTGTCGTGGTGAAAGATTCCAAGATAAATATTTGCACGAATTTATTAATAAAAAAAATTTTCATATGATATGTCATAATAAGGGAACAGTACTTAATTTATCTGTGTATCCGAATTTTAAACATATTTTTATGATGGGTCTTAAAAGAAGATATAAACCAAGTATAAAAGATGCTTTGGATGAAATAAATAGGGTTAGTGCTTTGAAGCGCTAATCCATTTTATAATTTTGTTAAATTGGGTGTAAAGATAAGTAATATGTTATTCATAATAGCGCCAATTATGTTATAATGAAATGTAATAGTGAGGTAAGTATGAGTAGTAAAAAATATTATAGGGATATCAATTTAATAAGAATTGTATGTGCAAGTGCGATACTTTTTTATCATTTGGGAATTTTAAAAGGTGGTTATTTAGCTGTTTGTACATTTTTTGTACTTAGTGGTTATTTTTCTTGTATATCAGCTTTTAAGAAAGAAAAATTTTCTGTTATTTCATATTATAAAGATAGATTAAAAAGAGTATATTTGCCTTTATTAATGGTTGTTTTTATTTCGATTGCTATTTTATCTTTTTTTGATAATATATACTGGTTTAATTTAAAACCAGAGACAACTTCTGTTTTATTTGGTTATAATAATTTTTGGCAAAGGAATGCTAATTTGGATTATTTTGCTAGACATGTTGATTCACCATTTATGCATTTATGGTATATTTCAATACTTATGCAATTTGAATTAATTTTTCCTTTTTTGTTTAAGATTTTCAAAAAAATAGGTGATAAAAAGAAATTTATTCCTTGTGCTTTTCTTACTATTTTATCTATAATATCAGGAATTTATTTTTATAAATTGAATATAACAAAAGGAATAAATTTTGTATACTATGATACCTTAGCAAGAATTTTTTCTATTCTTTTTGGTTTAACAATAGGTTTTATTCATTCATATTATGATAAATTAATAATTAAAAACAAAATATTTAGTAGAATTATATTTTATGTTTATTTTTTAATGCTTATAAGTATGTTTATTTTTATTCCTTCATCTAGTAAATATTATAGTTTAGCAATGATTATTTCGACTATTATAAGTGCTAGACTTATAGACTATGGTACGGTTAATATTTCTTTAAAACAATTTGTACCTAATATAACTTATGAAGTTTATTTATTTCAATATCCACTTATATTTATGTTTGAATATATAAATATAAGTCATAAAATACCTTTAATAATACTAGTTACTATTATTCTTGCTTATATTCTTCATTTTTGTTTAAATAGTAAAAAATATAAATTTTTAAGAATAATGCTTTTAATAATTATGGTTTCTTTTTATTCATATGGTGTTTATAAATATTCAATTTCAAAAGATTATACAAAAGAAATGCAAGAATTAAAAGAGCAACTTGCTGATAATGAAAAAAAGTTAAATGAAAATAATAAAAAATATATGGAAAATTTAAAGAAGGAAGAAGATGATTGGGCTAAGGAACTTGATAATCTAGAAAAATATGAAGAAAAATTAAAAGAGGTTGTTAAGAGTTTACCAATTGTTGGTATTGGTGATTCAGTTATGCTTGGGGCCGTTAATAATTTATATAATATTTTTCCTAATGGTTACTTTGATGCTAAAATTTCTAGATCTATGTGGGTTGCAATTAATATTCTTGAAAACTTACAAAAAAATGAAAAATTAGGATATCCTATAGTTATTCATTTAGGTACTAATGGGGATTGTTCAACTTCTTGTAAAGACCAAATAATGAATATTATAGGTGATAAAGATGTTTATTTAATAAATACAACTAATTTGGATAGTGTTAATATTAGTTTAAAAAATTATGCTGAAAAACATGATAATATTTATTTAATTGATTGGAAAAGTATTTCTAATGGTCATAAGGAGTATTTTTATGCTGATGGTATCCATTTAACTCCTATTGGTAGAAAAGCTTATAGTGAAGTTATTTATAATTCAATATATAATAATTATTTAAAAGAATACGAAATTAAAAAGAATGACTTAATTAAAGGATATGAGGAAAAACAAAAAAATAAAATAAGTTTTTATGGTAATCAGATATTACTGGGTGCTTTTGATGATATTAAAAATGATTTCTCTGATTCTAATTTTGTTATTAATGATTATGAGAATGTTAAAAAAGTATTAATTGAAAATAAAATTACTAAAAGAATAGTTTTTATATTTAATGATTTAAGTAGTACTATGTATGATGATTTAATTAAATTATGTAATGGTAGTGATATATATATTGTTAATATTAATAAAAGTATTAGTAGTGTAGAAGGAGCGAATATTATTGATTTTGATATTAAAAAGGATTATTTGATGCCAGATGGTAAACATTTAAATGATAAAGGAAATAAGGAATTATCAAGAATTTTAATGGAAAATATAAAATAATATTGCTACAATAAT
>CAKPJE010000038.1 GCA_934162555.1 uncultured Bacilli bacterium
GTGAAAAGAGCTAATATATTTGAGTTATATTTAAGAAATATGAAAGAATTATTATTAGGTCAAATATAATACTTAGGCTAATCTAAGTATTTTTTTCTTGTTATATTAAAAATTTAAATATATAATTATTACTAGGAGGTATTTATGAAGTATATAATAAAAAGAAATATTGACTTGTTTGGTAAAAGTAATACCATAAAATTTGGCTATAATGTTAAATTAAATAATAACAAAAATGGATTTGAAAACTTTGACATAGGAAATGAAGAAATTTTGATTGATAATTTATTAAAAAAAATAGATGATAAAATAATAAAAGATTTAAATAAAATAAACCCAATATATATATCACTATCTAATTATTTATTCACAAATCTTCCTAAATTATATTCATTAGAATATGAAACAAATGATATCGTAGCAAAAATAAAAAGACAAGAATTAATTGGCATTTAAAAATACTTGGATTTATTCTGGGGATTTTTATAATTATTAAATATTCTATGATATAATAGTTATAGCATCTATATAAAGTAAAATTTTTAAAATAGATGCCTAATACTTATAAAATAACAATGAAAGATATAATGAAAAAAACTAATAAGTAAGGAGTAATTAAAATATGAAAAAAGAAAACATATATAAATTTCTATATTTAATTGGCATTCTAGCAATCATTGGATTTATTATCAGACTAGGAGTAGACTATTTTAAATATGATAAAATAAATAATTCAGCACCATTTTATGTTTTAATAATAGAACGAGTATTTGAGTTTATAATACCAAGTATTATATTATTTATTGCAGGAAGTATAATTAAAAAAAGGAGAAATAATTTATGAATGAAACAATAAAAAATTTAATTGAAAGAAGAAGCTGTAGAAAGTATGAAAGTGAACAAATAAAAGATGAAGAATTAAATGCAATATTAAAAGCAGGAGAATATGCCCCATCAGGAATGGGTTTACAATCTCCTAAAATGGTAGTATTACAAAATAAAGAAACAATAAAAAAATTATCAAAATTAAATGCTAAAATTATGGGGAAAGATATAGATCCATTCTATTCAGCACCAACAGTAATTGTTGTTTTAGCAGATAAAACAAAATACACATATATAGAAGATGGAAGTTTAGTTTTAGGAAATTTAATGAATGCAGCACATAGTTTAGGAATAGGATCTTGTTGGATCCATAGAGCAAAAGAAGAATTTGCAACAGAAGAAGGAAAAGAATTATTAAAAGAGTGGAATATACCAGATAATTATGTTGGAATAGGTCATTGCATTTTAGGATATCCATGTGGAAAATTACAAGAACCAAAACCAAGAAAAGAAGATTATATAACAATAATAAAATAATTTGAAAGTGGGTATAAAATGAAAAAATTAAATTCTAATCATTTAAAATTAATAGCAATTATAGCAATGACAATTGATCATATTGCCGATTTAATTTATCCAGGAATGCCTAATAATATAATCTCAAATATTTTACATATAATTGGTAGATTAACTGCACCCATCATGATTTTCTTTATATGTGAAGGGTTTTACTACACAAAAAATTTAAAAAAATATATTTTAAGATTATTTACTTTTGCACTAATATCTCATTTTGCATATTGTTTTGCTTTTGGAATAAATTATATACCATTTACTTCAGGAAGCATATTTAATCAAACAAGTATTATGTGGTCACTTGCATGGTCAGTAGTCGCACTCTATATTACATATAAAACAAATTTAAAAGAATGGCAGAAATGGTTATTAATTATTTTAATAAATATTATAACTTTTTCATCCGATTGGAGTAGTATTGCAGTAATGGCAATTTTATCTATGTATTCTAATAGAGGTAATTTAAAAAAACAAATGATAAGTATGTGTTTTTGGATTTCTATTTATGCAGTTATTTCATATTTATTTGTAAATAAAACATATGGATTAATTACACTAGCAGTTATATTAGTGTACCCATTACTAAAAATGTATAATGGAGAAAAAGGTAAAGCAAAATGGATGAAATGGTTTTTCTACCTATATTATCCATTACATTTAGTTATAATAGGAATATTAAGAATAGTAATATATGGAAATATACCATTATTATTTAAGTAAATTGAAAGTGAGATTAATTATGAAAAAATTAATTTTTATAGGTGTATGTTGTATTTTATATTTGAGTGGCTGTTCTAATGATTCAAAGGCAAATATAAATGCAAAACAATTAGAAAAAGAAATAACTATAAATTTTAACAAAATTGAAGAAGTAACCGATATGACATCCTCTAATCCTTATGATTATACCGAAAATGAGTATTATAAGAATATTGTAGAATTAGGTGAAAATGCGGTTTCTGTACTTCAAAATATGTATAAAAATAAAAAACTATCAGGAGTAAATGCTTATCTTTCTACTTTAGCAATATAAGATATCACAAAGTGTAATTTATATGAAAAATATGATTTAGATTGGCAGACAGCAGAAGAATTTTATACTTTATGGAAAGACTACAATTGCGCCTCTCAATAATTTATCCTGATTATAGAATTTTAGTTTAAAACTATTAATAAAAATAAAAAAATATATAATGATGTATGATTTATAAGGTTTACCATATAAATTACAATTAATTATAACTTAGGAGGTGTTAAAAATAGAATACTTAATATTTTATATTATTATAATTGTTTGTTGTATAATAATACCAAGAAGAAATAAATTATATTTAGAAATAATTAAAAGAAAAAAGAAAGGAAGGAAAAGAAAAATGCCACAAGAATTAATGAAAGAATTTATAGGAAAGGTTTGTACAATTATTTTATTTAATGATTCCTTTGGAGTACAAGGCAAAATAGTTGCACTAGAAGATAACTGGATAAAAGTTGAAGAAAAAAATAGAATTCGTTTAATTAATGGTGATATGGTAAGGGATATATCAATTGTTCCAGACAAACATCAAAAATAATTAAAACATGAAAGTGAGAAAATACCATGGCAACAACCAAAGATTATAAAGATTATGTATTAGACCAATTAAACATATTAGATAATATTACCTATAAACCAATGATGGGCGAATACTTACTTTATTATAAAAATGTATTATTCGGCGGAATATATGATGACAGATTACTTGTTAAAATAGTTAATAACAATAAAAAATACAATATGCAAGAATCTATACCATATGATAAAGCAAAACCAATGTATTTAGTTAATGATATTGACAATAAAGAAAAATTAAGAGAAATTATATTGGATACATATAATGACTTAATAAAAATAGATAAAAAATAATTTGTAGAGGAGAGTATACTATGAACTGGGCTATTATTGGTGGTACTGTTGGTGTTATAGTTGGAACGTTATTAGTTGTTTTTACAAAAAATAAAAAAAATAAAAAATAGCAATTTTATAGAAATATGAGGTACAAATAGAAAGAAAGTGATAAAGTGATCTTTGACTATAAAAAAGAATATAAAGAATTTTATATGGCAAAAAATAAACCAAGTATAGTAAAAGTTCCTAAAATGAATTATATAGCAGTAAGGGGACAAGGAAATCCAAATGAAGAAAATGGGGAATATAAAAATACCATAGGATTATTATATGGTATTGCTTATACAATCAAAATGAGTTATAAAGGAACTCACAAAATAGATGGTTTCTTTGAATATGTAGTACCACCACTTGAAGGATTTTGGTGGCAAGAAGGCTTAAATGGTACTATTGATTATAATAATAAAAGTGCTATGCATTTTATATCAATTATAAGATTACCAGATTTTGTAACCAAAGAAGATTTTGATTGGGCAATTGAAGAAGCAACAAAAAAGAAAAAACAAGATTTTTCTAAAGTTGAATTTTTAACATATGATGAGGGCTTGTGTGTCCAGTGTATGCATATAGGTTCATACGATGATGAACCCAAAACAATTGAATTAATGCACAAATATATAGAAGAAAATGGATACGAATTAGATATAACCAATAAAAGATACCATCATGAAATATATTTAAGTGATCCAAGAAAATGTGAAATAGGTAAATTAAAAACAGTTATAAGGCATCCTATTAAAAAAATTGCTACGCATCGTAGCATAAAAGTAAAGTAAAGTTGCTATTAATTTATACAAAATTAAAGTATATTAGAACTTGAGGAGATGATATTATGACATTAGGTCAAAAATTAAAACAAATAAGAAATAGATTTGGACTTTCTCAAGAACAACTAGCAGATATAATAAATGTTTCAAGACAAGCAATAACAAAATGGGAAAATGATAACGGATTACCAGATATAAGTAATTTACAAGAAATATCAAAAGTATTTGGTATAACAATAGACTATTTATTGGATGATAAAAATAGTTTACCAGCTTTATCTCTGAGAATAGAATTAGATAAAGAAAAATATAAAAATAAACTAACAATGTATGATAGTGTATTAAAAGAATATTACCAAGAACAATATGAAATATATATACTATCAAGAACACCAAAACTAAATTTTGTTGAAACATTAATAGATACCTTTATTGCACCAGAAATAGGTCCAGTATCAACAGCAAATGAATTAAGTGATTTATCACCATATTATTTAGTTAAAAAAAATAACTTAAAATTATTAGTAAATATCAAAAATTATGTTTTGGAAGTAATAGAATTGCCAAATGATACAAATGAAAAAAAATTTACATGTGGTAAAAATAAATTTATTAATTGTGGAAGATTAAAAAATGTAGATAAAACATAAATGCTTAGAGAAATCTAAGTATTTTTAAAACTATTAAAAAAATATGGTAAAATACTTAATGTTTTAGCATAATGAGTATGAAATATTAGAATATACAAGTATTTTATAATAATTCTTAATAATTTCATAATTGATTTATAAAAAAATTATGATACTATTAATTTGTAGGTGATTTTTATGGAATATTATATTCTTACATACATAGCTATATTTATTACCATAGGTGCCCAATTACTTATTAGTACTAGATATAGCAAATACTCAAAAATTCAAAACAAAAGGAACATTACTGGCTTAGAAGCTGCCAGGATGATTCTTGATAAAAATGGCTTAAACAACATTAATGTTGTATGCACAAGTGGTACACTTACAGATCACTATGATCCTAAAAATAAAGTAATTCGATTATCAAATAGTATATATAACGAATCAAGTATTGCAAGTGTAGCCGTAGCATCTCATGAATGTGGTCATGCAATTCAAGACAAAACAGGTTATACTTTTCTTCGCATCCGTGCAGCTCTAGTTCCCTTTGTAAACTTTTCTTCTTATGCTGGATATATAGCAATATTACTAGGATTTCTATTTGGCTATTTAAATTTAATTTGGTTAGGAATAATATTTGAACTTGTTATATTAGCATTTCAAATCATTACTTTACCAGTTGAAATAAATGCAAGTGCTAGAGCTTTAAAAGAATTAGATAATACCCATATATTAAATAGTACAGAACTAAATAAAAGCAAAAAAGTTTTAGTATCAGCTGCGCTTACTTATGTCGCAAGTTGCGCTTCTACCATTATAGAAATATTAAGATTAATACTTATGTTTGGCAAAAGAGAAAATTAGTTTTTCTTTACTTATATAAATGCTACTAAAATTCTTATAAATGTAAAATAAAAATCACCTAAAATATAGAATATATTATAATTAAAACTCCTTCCGAAAAATAGATTGAATAAATCTATTTTTTTCTTAAAATATTTTCTTGTTTTATTTATCACAAAGATATAAAATAGTAATAGAAGAGGTAAAAAATGAAAAAAATATTTGAAAAACATGAAACTTTATTTTGTATACTTTTAATAGCACTCTATGTAATAATTAATTCATACTGTGTTCAAAATTTTGGCACAAAAGATTATAGAAGCGTAATAATAAATACCATAATATCAGTTTTCTTAATTATTTTAATGATATCTTTAAAAAGAACAAAATATTATGGATTAACAAAAGTAAATAACCCTAAAAAATATCTATATTTTATACCATTACTCTTAATTGCATCAGTCAATTTATGGAATGGTATTAATATAAATAATTCAAAAAATGAAATGATTTTTCATATATTAACAATGATAAATGTAGGCTTTATTGAGGAAATTATTTTTAGAGGATTCCTATTTAAAATGATGGCCAAAGAAAGTGTAAAAAGAGCAATCATAGTAAGTGCATTAACATTTGGTATAGGCCATATAGTTAATTTATTAAATGGTGCAAGTATAATACCAACACTATTACAAATCTGTTATGCAGTTTCTCTAGGATATTTATTTGTAATTATATTCTATAAAAGTAAATCATTAATACCATGTATAATCACACACGCTTTAATAAATTCATTATCTATATTTAATATAGAAACAAAAATATCATTATATATAATTCCTATATTTTTAATAATAGTACCATTACTATATGCCTATTATATAAATAAAAATATAGCATAAAGAAAGGAAAACTATGAAAAAAATAACTTATGTAACAGGTAACTGGTATAAAATAATGAGCGCAAAAAGAATTCTAGAGCCACTTGGTATAGAAGTTGAAAATGTTAAAATGGAAACAACTGAAATACAAGCAAATACAATTGAAGAAGTTGCAAAATACTCTGCTAAAGAAGCAAGTGAAAAATTAAAATGCACTGTTTTAAAAAATGACACCGGCTTATGTATAGATGCGTTAAAAGGTTTTCCGGGGCCATATACACATTACGTAGACGAAAAAATAGGTGAAGATGGTATATTAAAACTACTAGATGGTGTTGAAAACAGAAAAGCATCATTTATTGAGGCATTTGCCTATTGTGAATATGGAAAAGAACCAATTGTTTTTAAATCAATAACAACAGGTACAATTGCACTAGAAAAATCAGGAACATATGGTTGGAGTTGGGATTATATATTTATACCAAATGGTTATGACAAAACAATGGCAAATTATCCAGATGATGAAAGATGTCTTGTTTGGAATACTGATGCCTATAAAGAACTAGCAGAGTTTTTAAATAAGTAGATTGCAAAATCTATTTTTCTTTTTCAAAAATCTTTCAAAAAGAAAAATATTATGCTATACTAGATTTATAGTACAAAGGAAGTGATAAAATTGGAACAGTACATTCCGGATATTTACCAAAAAAGTATTTATACTATAAACTATGAAAAATTAATTGATAGAGGTATTAAATGTTTACTTTTTGATTTAGACAACACAATCGCTCCAGTTGGTGTCAAAAGTCCAAGCAAAAAAGTAAAAGATTTATTTATAGATTTAAAAAAAATGGGATTTTTAGTCATTATTTTCTCAAACAGTGGCCCAAATAGACTTGAGCCATTCAAAGAAGAATTAAATGTTGAAGTAAATGCCCATTCAATGAAACCATTAAAAAGAAGTTTCTTAAAAATTATGGATAAACATGATTTAAAAGATAGTGAAGTAGCGATCATAGGCGACCAATTTCTAACAGATATAATAGGTGGAAATAAAGTGGGAATTACAACTATTTTAGTTAATCCAATAGGTTTAAAAGATTTCTTCTTTACAAAAATAAACAGAATAAGAGAAAAACAAATAATGAATAAACTAGCTAAAAATCTCTTATTTATAAAAGGAAGATATTATGACTAAAAAATGTAGTGGTTGTGGTGCTATACTAACACTTGAACAAGGAAAACTAGGATATACAAATAATCTAGAATCTGATCTTTGTATGAGATGTTTTAATATAAGAAACTATAACAAATATGAAAAAGTTAATTATTTAGAAGATATTAATACCATTATAAAAGAAGTAAGAGATACCAAAGATATAATTTTATTTGTAGTAGATATATTTAACATAAGCAATAAATTAAAAGAAATAATAGATTATTTAAACAATAATGTTATATTATGTATTACCAAATATGATTTAGTAGATATAGATGAAAATAAAATATTAAATTATATCAAAACCTTAAATATAAACTGTTTAGGAAGTATAGTAATAAGTTAAAAAAACAATTACAATTTGGACAATTTATTTAATTTAATCAATGAAAATAAAAAAAGCAATAATGTTTATTTAGTAGGATATACAAATACAGGTAAATCAACATTAATCAATAAAATAATAAAAAATTATAGTAATAAAGACTATAATTTAACAACTAGTATTTTACCCTCTACAACTTTAAGCTTTGTAAAAGTAAATGTTAATGAAAACTTAACACTAATAGATACACCAGGTATTATAGTAAGCAATATAATAGATTACCTAGATGAAGAAGAAATAAAAAAAATAATTCCTAAAAAGAAAATTAAACCTATAATATACCAAATAAAAACAGAACAAACCATAATGGTTGATAATTTTTTAGGTGTTAAAATTAAACCATATAATAGTATTGTATTTTATGGTTCTGATAGATTAGAATATAATAGATATTATAAAGATATCGATAGTAATCTATTCATTAAAAAAATAAAAGTTCCCGATAATAGCGAATTAATTATAAATGGTTATGGTATTATCAAAATAAAGAAAAAAACAGAAATTGAATTATATTTAATAAATAATATTGATGTTGAAATAAGAAAAGCTCTATTCTAATCAAAAAGATGAATATAAAAAAATAATATTCCTTTTTTTTATATAATAATGTATAATATTACTATAGGAGAGTAAAAATGTTAGGAACAATTATATCAATAGAAGAAAATATAGTATATGTAAAATTAAATCCAGAATTAAAAGGATTAGGTAATATAGCCAATTCATTTATTGTATTTGAAAGCAATGAAAGTAATATAGTAGGTGAAGTAATAAATGTAAAAGAAAATATATTACATGTAAATCTAATAGGTCAAATAAAAGATAATCAGTTTGTAACCGGAATATCTAAAAAGCCATCATTAGATTCAATAGTAAAATTAGTATCAAAAGAAAAAGTACCATTTATAATCGGTATGCCAACATATCATGAAAATAGAGATCTTTTATTAGGTACAAGCCCAATATATGATGATGTAAAAATAGGTGTAAACGTGAATGAATTTTTCAGTAAACACTTTGCTATAATAGGATCAACTGGATCAGGTAAATCATGCGGAGTAGCTCGTATTTTTCAAAACCTATTCAGTAAAAAAATGAGTGTACCATATAAAGCATCAATCTTTTTATTCGATGCCTATGGTGAATATCATAATGCCTTTAAAAATATAAATGCTCTAAACTCTAACATTAGTTTTAAAGCATATACAACAAACACAAAAGGTGATAGCGAAATCATGAAAATACCACTATGGTTTTTAGGAGTAGATGAT